>JAIVJP010000390.1 GCA_020199975.1 Acidobacteriota bacterium | reverse complement strand
AACTCCTGGACAGCTTTATTGATCAACTGCTGTATGTTGTCGGCCGACTGGGGTGATGCCGCCGGCTTCGGTGCGGTTTCATCAACCTTCGGCGGTGCAGCGTCTGGCTGGGGAGGAGTTTTCCCGGCTTCACCAAATAGATGGGTCATTGCCTCGTCGAAACTCTTCCCATACCCAACGCGCTCCTGAATAGCAAGGACGACGAGACGCAATTCAGGCATCGGACTGCGCACTGCCTGCAGATACACGGGTTCCACATAGAGAAGGGAACGCCCAATTGGGATAACCAGTAGATGGCCTCGCAAAACTCGCGAGCCTTGCTGATTCCACAGGCTGAACTGCGCCGAGAGTTCGGCGTTTTGATCTATGCGTGCTTCTATTTGCAAGGGTCCTTCAATCAGACGAGACTGCGGAAAATTGTAGACAAGAAGCTTGCCGTAGTTATCGCCGTCACTGCGTCCCGCCATCCAACCAATCATATTGTTTCGATTTGCGGGCGTGAACGGCAAGATCAGAATGAACTCATTAGATACTTGCTCGCCAGGAAGCTGCATCAGCACATAGTAAGGATCGATCGGTTGAGACTGATTCTTGTCTTGCCCGTCACGACCGAGTTGGTTCGCTACGCTCCAAACATCTTCACGCTGGAAAAATATCTTGGGGCTCTGCGTGTGATAGACACCATAAACTTCCCCCTGGACTCGAATTAGGGTTTCCGGATAGCGCACGTGTGAGCGCAGGTCGGGGGGCATGGCGCTGGAGTCCTGAAAAAGAGTGGGAAAGGTGGCGCGATACGTGGCGATCAAGGGATCCTGAGCATCGAAAACGTAAAATGCGACCGAGCCGTTGTAGGCGTCGATAACCACCTTTACACTGTTGCGGATGTAGTTAACGCGGTTACCGCCAACCGGGTGATGTCGCGAGTAGGGAAATCTCGAAGATTCAGTAAAGGCATCGAGTAACCAGAAGAGCCGGCCTTCTTTGCTTACCACCATGTACGGATCATTGTCGTAGATTAGAAACGGAGCGACGCCATTGACAATCTCTGTGATGTTTCGGCGAATGAGAACACGGCTTTCCGAAGTCACATCATCGGAGAAGGGAAGTTTTGAAAGATCATTTAGCGCCCAGGCGAGTAACATCCGCCGCAAACGTCCACCGATCTTGATGCCCCCGGTTCCTTCATAGGTGGTGTATGTGTTTTCTTCGCCTTGCGGGAAATCAAACTCCTTTTGGGCGGTGTTTACGTAAACATCGGTGTCGGTTTTCTGTCCGAAGTAGATCTGAGGCCGGGTAATAGTGATTTCCTGGGTCCGAGTTTCGATGGGCATATTCGACACCAGGAAGCGGGGCATTCCTTCAGGTGTGAACTCATTGGCTGTGTTCATCGTCAAACCGTAGCCGTGGGTATAGATCAACTTCTCGTTTATCCAGTTACGCGAAGACTCCGGAAGTTTCTCGACGTCAATTTCGCGCGTCGCGAGCATTACCTGCCGCGTCTGACCGGCCAAGCTATAGCGATCTACATCGACATCAGGAAAATCATAATAGGTCCGAATCGTTTGAATTTGCTTGAGCGTGTCTTGCAGAGCACGCCAATCCCAGAGCCGGATGTTTTCGAGGGTCGCGCGATTAGCGCTGAGGTTCAGAGCTTCGATCGAATTCTCCGCTTCAAATTCCCGCAATTCAATTTGTTCTAAACCAAACGCGCGGCGCGTCCAATTGATGTTGTGCTCAATGTAGGGCGTCTCGCGCCCAAGTTCGTTCGGCTTGACGATGAAACTATTGATGTAGGTGGGGATGATGACTACGCCCACGATATAGACTGCAATCGGAATCGCGAGCGCCAGCAGTAGCAGACGCAGTCCTCTCTTGGTCAAAGCGTTCACGAGTGAAAGCACCGCGCCAACAATGAGCGCGAGTGAGACGAAGAGAAGTGCCGGAAGCAGGTAGTTCGCTTCAGTGTACGTAACGCCGGAAAATGTTTGATGATCGGTCCAGAGATAAGGGAAACGAGAGAGGTAGGTCTGGCAGGCAACCGCTAGAAGGAATACTGCCAGGGCGCAAGAGATTGCCGCGAAGGCGCTTCCTGAAGAAAGCGAGCGCGCGGATTTCAGGACTCTCTGGGGTATCGTAAGCAAAGAAAAAACCACTGAGGCGCAGAGAACGATGAAAGTGAGCGTCAGCAGCCAGGAGCTGATCTCATCGTAAACCGGAAGAGAAAAGAGATAGAAGCCCAGTGGCTTTTGAAAGATCGGATCCGCTTGGGTTGTTGGGGATTGATTGAAGTAGAGGGCAAAGTCCTGCCAGTTGCCTTTCATCGCGAACCCGTAAAACAGGCCGAACATAACGGCGACGACCCAGGCCAGCGGTCGAATGAAACGCGCTGGCGAAAACTCGACGGGCTGGTTGTTGAGCATTACCGTTCGGGGCGCAAAAGCGTATGAGGCGAACGTTCGTTCGAGCACCCAAAAAGCTCCGCGAAGTATCCCGATCGTTAGTAATAAGAAGATCAAGAAGAGCGCGGCCTTCAGTTTAAATATGTACCAGTAGACGGCTGAGTAGCCGAGCGAGCCAAACCATAGGGCCGAAACATAAATGGCAAGACTGCGTGAGAGCACGATGAAGAGCAATACAGCGGCCGCAATCACCCACCGTAGCCATCGAGTTCGCTTAGGGGGTATAACATCAATCACCTCATCGTCCGAAATGGGGAAAGGGTTGCTCATGACCCCTAGCATACGCCCGATCTACTGAAACCGCCCAATCCGACGGCCATGTGGCAATGGTGCATCGGGAGGCCAATTGGATTTAGAGCTCGCGATAGCGGGGAAAGCGTAAAGCCTAGGGTGAGCGAAGCGGAACCCTAGGTAAGGGTGCATTGAAGATGGACAAGCGCGCGAAGCGGGCGACAGCGGATGGATTATCTTTGTTTGCGCGATCTCTTTTGTTGCCTCTGGCGCCTGCTCCGCGGGGCTCCGGAAATTTATCGCGCTTTAACCTGGGATTCCGCTGCGCTCCACCCCAGGCTTTATGCTTTCGCCACGCTTCGCGGCTCTTAAATCCAATCACGGGCCGAATAAGGTGGTTCGTTGTTGTCTATGGCGGATGTATAATAAAGCGCGCTTACTGGAAGTCCGGTAATCGACTACCCTGGAACAGACAATCTAATGCTCGCGCCAGAGACAGTCCTACAGAACCGATACCGTGTAGTTCGCCAACTGGGTCGGGGTGGAATGGGCGCGGTCTATGAAGCGGTCGATGAACGGTTGGACTCCACCATCGCCCTGAAAGAAACGTTTTTTGCGGACGAGCGTTTGCGAAAGCAATTTGAGCGAGAAGCAAGGCTTCTGGCGCGCATGCATCATCCCGCACTGCCTCGGGTGAGCGACCACTTCTCGGAGGGCGAAGGGCAATTTCTGGTCATGCAGTTTATCGGCGGCGACGATTTAGCCGAGATGAGTTCAAAGAGACGTGGGCCTTTTCCGGCAGAGCAAGTGTTGAACTGGGCGGATCAACTTCTCGACGCGCTCGACTATTTGCAAGAGCCAATGCGCGGCAAGCCACCGTGCAGA
>JAIVJP010000389.1 GCA_020199975.1 Acidobacteriota bacterium | reverse complement strand
GAGGGATGGAGGATGCTCGCGCGATCCTATACGTCGCTGGGAAAGTATCGAGAAGCAAGCGCCGCGTACGCGCAGGCAACCGCTTTGAAGTCGGACGACGCGGACCTTTGGGCCGACTATGCTTTTGCGTTGGCGATGGCCAGCGAACAAAAGCTCCAGGGCAAACCCCTCGAACTAATTAAGAAAGCGTTACAGCTCGATCCCGAGAATCCCAAGGCCCTGGAACTCGCCGGCAGTGCTGCGTTTGAGGAACACGATTACAAGCGAGCTATCGAATACTGGCAAAAACTAATAGCGAGAGTACCAGCAAATTCAGAAGTCGCCGATTCGCTTACTGAGAGAATCGATGAAGCGAAGACGCGGGCCGGAAGCACTAGAGCAAAATAGGCTCAGGGCCAATTAGCCCACAACGACAGTTTTTCATAAGCTACATGACCAGAGAAAACCTTTTATTCGCAATCATCGGGATCCTGTTCGGTTTCATTGTGGGCTTCATGTTCGCCAGCACTATGAGTCAACGCTCAGCCCCGGTTGCTGCCAGTACGGCGGATAATCGAAACCTGCCGGCGAATCACCCGCAGGTTCAATCGGGAGACTCAAAGAATCCGCAGCAGGTATTCGCTGAAGTGCAGGAGGCAATCAGCAAGGCTCGCAACGAACCAAACAACTTCGAAGCGCAGATGAAAGCTGCGGAGCTCTACTACCAAATTCAGCGTTACGATCAGGCCATCGAGTTCCTACTGAAAGCAAACCAGATCAAGCCGGACAGTTTCGAGGCGGCCGTGGCACTCGGTCAGGTGAATCTCGAGGCTGCACACTACGACACGGCTGAGAAGTGGTACAAGGCTGCGCTGATGAAGAAACCGGACGATAAGGGAGTGCTGGCGAGCCTGGCTTTTACCGCCCTGCAAAAAGGCGATGCCCGAAAGGCAAAGGAGGCGATTGAGAATTTAGAGAAGATCGATCCCAGCAATGAAGATCTGCAGCAGTTTCGCGAGAAGTTGGCAAACTTGAAATCTGGTGAGTAGGCGAAGTAGCGATCGTTTCGGAATGTTTAAAGGCCGTGGGATCGCCTCACTGCTTCCCAATCGTCGCTCCCTAATCTGGCTCGCGGCTTTTTTCAGATGCCTGGTAGATGGGAAACTAAGGCTCAATTGCCATCCGGACAACGTCAGGCATACGAATCCGTTCAGTCTTGCCCTCTTTACCTACCACGACAATCTGATTGTTTTCGACCGTCACGCGTCGAATCGTGTTCATGAAGCGCTCAACACGCGTTCCGTCATGCATCTCGATGATCAAGCGCGGACCAGTTTGAGGTTTCGGCTCAGCAGGCGATTCCGGCGGGCTGGTCGTTGCATCTCGCCTTCCTCTCCGCCTCGGTGTTGCGGCAGGTTTGGCTTCGGGCTCCGAGGGTTCCGCTACCCTTTCATCAGTTGCAGTATCAGCGACTGGTGGTTCAAGCTTCCGGGTCGGCTGTGACGCTGGTCTTCTGCGGCTCGGTGGTACGCGTCCCCGCGCTCCTCGTGGCCCGGGTGCCGGCGCCGGCGCTTCCGTTGTAACGGTGGCTTCCGGAGTCGCAGTTGGTACCGCCAAATCGTCGGGGGTGGGTTGCTTAGTTGGCACAGCCGCAATCTCTTCTTGGGTTGACGGCGGCTCGGCAATTCGCGCGCCAACAGAAGAAACGCGTCTGGAGCCCTTGCCACGTGAAGCGACTGTGGTTGCAGGTTCCGATTTCAGACTCTCAGCGTCGGCCAGGGGGGCATCGCCAGCTATTGGCTCAAAGGTTCCGCCCAACCTTATGTGGTAGATACCTTCATCATCGTTGGGGCTGCGCGCTTCCACACGCAGAATTAGGTCTTCGCGCTTTCGTAGAAAGATAGCCCGGGTGACCGGCGGCGAGTTTTCGGCATAAAGCGTGAACTTTATCAGTGGCCGCAAACTACCGGCGGTGAAGAGATCGACATCACCATTCAGGTTGTTACTCTTAACTGTGATCAAGACGTCGCCGGGCGTTCCCCTGAAGGCATAGAAATGGTCAGTTAAGCGCGAGTCGCCGAGGTCTCGGGCAGCAATTGTGCCCACAACTTCGTTCGTGCGAACCGGGGAGGGAGCACTGATATCTAATGATTGCGCCAGAGAGACGTCCGCAGCCGAACAGAAGAGGAACATCAACGCCGCGGCCCGCGCCCCCCGCAACCAAAGTGTCAGAGCAATTATCTTCGATATCTTCAAGAACAACACCGGATGAGTGGTCAAAGCAAACGCCTAGTTTTAAGGAGAATATCAGATTTCGGCGCTTGATCCGAATAGAGGAATCGGCGTCTGCTTTCATTTTCGGGTCCGCGCAATATGATGCTCTGAAATCGAACGAACCAGCAAGTTTGTTCATCCGGAGTTCACAACTTTGTCAGGCAGTTCCGCGTATTAGCAAGCATGAGGAAAGAACAATGGCAGGAGATTGTGAATATCAACGGAGGAGGAGGCTCTATGCCGAGAGGCAAATTTTTCATCGCTGTGGTGATTCTGATTGTCATCGTTCTCCTGATCGGAGGCATGGTGACCTTCTCGAATATCAAGTTTGCACAGGAAGGAACGGTGCAGGTCGTGACCAAGTGGGGCGCGATTGAACGCATCTATACTCCATCGGACGGATGGTTCACGACGATTGCGCCGGGACGCAAGAGTCATGAGGTAAACATCAAATCGTTTACAGAGAGCGCGCCGGTGCGCGTAACCAGTAAGGACAACGCAGCCTTACAGGTTGAGATTTCCTTGACTGCTTACACAGACCCCGCGAAGGTAGCGGAGTACGTGCGCAAGTACGGGTTCTCGGAAGATGAGAGACACCGCCGGCGCAATGAAATTCTGAAAGGAATCGTGCAAACGGAAGCGCGCAATTCTTTCGCGGATTACGGAGCTTACGAGATTTACGCCAATCAGGAGCAGATTCAAAAGCGGATCTTAGAATCATTGCGCCCGCAGCTTGGCAGTCAACTTCTGCTGGTCACCGAGTCCGTGCAGATCGGCAATCCTGATTTCTTAGACGACAGGGTCGAAGCAGCCGCTTCCGGCGTCGTTGCCAACGAGAAACAGAAGCAGGCGGAAGAGGCCAGACTCGAAGCCGCGAAGGTCGCCGCGCAGACCAAGCAGATCGAAGCTCAGACTTTTGCTAATCCCGCTCTGCTCGAAATCAAGAAGCTGGAATTGCAATTAGAGATCGAGCGCGCACGCGCGGACGGCATCAAGAATCATCAGGGCGCGCTTACCATCATGTATGGTGAGCCGGGCGTGCAGTTGCAAGTTCCTGCGGGGAGGTAAACGTGAGATTCTTATTCCTGGTCTGGCTGGTAATAGAGGTCTTGCAACTCGTGTTGATCGGGATGCTGGTGGTAGGCTATCGCGACTTGCATCGGCGGATGGATGGGGGCTATCGCTTCAGCACTCACCCGCCGCCTTCTGTGACAGACGAGTAATCTGACTAGCCGACTTGCCGACTTTCGAGTGCAACCTCCCGGTCCCTTCAAGGAGCGAATGCTATCGAAGATCCTAATGATGGTGGGCTGGCGCCGGCG
>JAIVJP010000388.1 GCA_020199975.1 Acidobacteriota bacterium | reverse complement strand
TGTCAAGCGGCTTCAAACTGCGAACATACTCTCCACGCTTGACGCCGGAGCACTCGCGCTTAGTTTGCTGCGACCAGGACCGCGGCCTGCTGAGGGCGGCATCACTCTTACGCCGGCTTCATTGAGTGCCAGCCCATACATGTTGGCGCCTTCCACGTATACGAGCCTGCTGGGAAGCGTGATCGATGCAGCGCTCAAAGCCATACCCCCGCCGCCGGGTAGTCAACGAGGTGCGAACAGCTTCCCAGGCAGACGTGCCGGTCCGGGTGGCGGTGGCGGCGGACAAAACAGCGCGCCGACTGAACCATCCGCGGCGGAGCTAGAGCAGGGCAACGCGCGGCGACTGCTTGGAGGATTGCAGGTGATGCTGCCGCAGATTGACCAGTATCTGCCAGGACGTTCCCAGGCTGTACGTCAGAAAATAACGGAGTTGGGCTTCGCCGGTAAACCGCGTGCTGCAGCGATCCAGGTGGATAGAGCAAGGCAGCAGGGCACGTCCGAGAGTCTCCTGGCAGCAGCACCTTCGGCTCCGCAAATGATGCAATCGCGAATTTACCAGCAGGCTGCACTCAGGGCACTCGACGAAGGAAACGCAGACCGCGCTCGCCAGATTGCCAACGATCATCTAGAACCGGGGGCGCGCGAATCGGTGTTGCGGGCGGTGGAGTTTCGGCAGACCTCTGAAAAGATGGATAGCAGCAACATGGCCGCGGTACGGCTGACACTCGCAGGGCTGCGTTCCGATGACGAGCGAATCGATCTGCTGGTGCAACTATCCGGGAGTGCCAGGCAGAACAATCCAAAGCTGGCGGTTGAACTTTTGAATGAGGCGCGGCAATTCACAAACCGGCGTGCCACTAATTACCGGCAGCTCGCACAACAACTTATGGTAGCTGATGCTTTTAGAGACCTTGAGCCGGCGCGCAGTTTTGAGATCCTGGAACCTGGTATCGCCCTGCTCAATGACTTGCTGACGGCAGCCGCAACTCTCAGTGGGTTCGAGGTGAACGTCTTCCAGGATGGTGAGCTACCACTGGAAGGCAGGAATGGTTTGAGCAACATGGTGACCCGTTACGGTCACGTACTGGGCCTCCTGGCAACAAGCGATTTCGACCAGTCTCAAACTCTAGCCAATAGATTTCAGCTTTCCGAGTCGCGCATTGTGGCGCGGCTCTCGATCGTACGCAGCATGCTGGGCAAGGAACCAGGTTTCAGGTCGCCTGGTTCCCGCTTTGGTCAAAACACTTTTATTCGTAGAGGACGGTAAGATGGGGGGAAAGGGGAAACGGCGAAAGGGTCTTTGTTCCCAGCGTCGCCGGCATTAGCCACTCGCCACGGCAAAGCGTAGCGCGCCCCGCTCCAGCGTTAGCGCCACCAACTTTATTTTTTCTTCAAGAACACACTGGACCGAGGCTGCATAAGAAGTCAGCGGTTTTTTCTAGCCGGCGAAAGACGCTACGCTTGAGCGGGGGCGCGCTATGCTTTGCCCAGCTTTCCAACCTGCAAATTTGCTGAGTTTGAAATGGCAGTTCAAGGTTGAGTGTTCGAGCATCTTGAGCCCCGACGCGCTGCGCTTGGGAGACCACGGACCACTGACAACTGACCACTGACTACTTCCAAGATCTTAGCTTGCTAGTTACAATCGTGGCCTTCCTTTCGAACAATTCGCTGGCCGGAGGTTTAGAATGCCTTTCTTGTCTCGCAACACCCATCCCTGGTCTTGTACCTTTCTGGTTTTATTTCTCGGCCTCGCGCTCCTGTCATCATGCGCCAAGTCCGGCGGGCCGGATGCAGGCTCCAACGCCAAAGGCACGCCCGCGGAAGCTGAGCAGTTTATTGCTGACGCAGAGAAGCGACTGCTTGAGCTCAACATCAAGTACGCTCGCGCTGATTGGGTGAAGAGCACCTTCATAACCGACGACACAGAAACCCTTTCGGCCGAAGCGAACAAACAAGTGATCGAAGCAACAACGGAACTGGCCGAACGATCCCGACGCTTCGACGGAGTAGACCTGCCCTACGATACAGCGCGCAAGCTCAAACTTCTCAAGCTGGCGCTTACCCTCCCAGCGCCTTCAAATGCAGCCGAACGAGACGAGTTAACAAAGATTGCCGCCTCGCTGGAAGGCGACTATGGCAAGGGCAAATATTGCCCTGACGGAGACAAAGGAAAGTGTCTCAGTCTCAGCGAGATGGAAGTAATTCTCGCGAATAGCCGCGACCCGGAGGAACTCAAACGTATCTGGTTCGGCTGGCACCAGGTTTCGCCGCCCTATCGTAAGAACTATCAACGCTTCGTCGAGCTGAGTAATAAGGGCGCGCGCGAGATGGGTTTCAAGGATACCGGCGCGATGTGGCGTGAGAAATACGATATGGAGTCTGACGCCTTCGCCACTGAAATGGAGCGGCTTTGGCAACAGGTGAAGCCGCTTTACGATTCGCTCTATACCTACACGCGCAAGAAACTGACCGCCAAATACGGCACCCAAGTGGTCCCCAACGAAGGCCCGATTCCCGCTCATCTCTTGGGCAATATGTGGGCCCAGCAGTGGAACAACATCTATCCGCTGCTGGCACCGGCAGGTGGTGATCGAGGTTACGATTTAACGGAGATACTCAAAACGCGCAACACGGATACGAAGCAGATGGTGCGCCACGGCGAGGGCTTCTTTACATCGGTGGGCTTTGAACAGTTGCCGGGAACGTTCTGGGACCGCTCACTGTTCGTCAAGCCGGTGGACCACGACGTGGTCTGCCACGCCAGCGCCTGGGACATCGACTACGAGAAGGATGTGCGACTGAAAATGTGCATCCAGATCCGAGAGGAAGACTTCACGGTCGTTCATCACGAACTGGGCCACAATTATTACCAGATGGCTTATGCCAGCCAACCCTTTCTTTATCGCGACAGTGCCAACGATGCCTTTCACGAAGCTATTGGCGACACCATTGCCCTCTCTGTAACTCCGCCTTATCTAAAGCAAATTGGATTGATTGACAAGGTCCCGGATCCGAGCGCGGACATCGGTTTTCTTTTGCAGCGATCGCTGGAGAAGGTTGCGTTCCTGCCGTTTGGTTACCTGGTAGATCAATGGCGCTGGAAAGTTTTCTCCGGCGAAGTGGGTCCTGGCGATTACAACAGTGCCTGGTGGGCTTTGCGAGAGAAGTACCAGGGAGTGGGCCCCCCTGCGCCGCGCTCGGAGCTAGACTTTGACGCCGGCGCGAAATACCATGTCCCGGCCAACACACCCTACGCTCGCTATTTTCTCGCCGCGATTCTTCAGTTTCAGTTTCACCGCGCCTTGTGCCGCGAAGCGGGATTTAACGGACCGCTGTATCAATGTTCGATTTACGGCAACAAGAAGGCCGGTGACAAGCTGAAGCAGATGCTGGCCATGGGTCTGAGCAAACCCTGGCAGGAAGCGCTCAAAACCATGACCGGCGAAGACAAAATGGACGCCACCGCCATCATCGATTACTTCGCACCGTTAAAGCAGTGGCTGGATGAAGAAAACAAGAAGCCGGCGGCAGTAGGCAGTAGGCCGAAAGTGTTGAGTGAGGTGGTCCCGACTTAACCTGCCTCCTGCTCCTGCGTTATTTGCTCGGCGTCGTAACGTTTACGTCAACACTCTTGTTGCCGCTGAAGATGCGACCACCAAAAATCAAAAGCCCAACCACCACGATGATCACAAAGATCACCAGGATGGCCACTACTCCAGTGCTGCCGCTACCACCATCGTCTCCCATACGTTTATCCTCCTCTCCAATGGTTACCCGGCGGTCGTTTCACCACCGAGTAGTGTTAACACTTCCCCTGTGACATAGCTCGAATCGATTTCTGAAGCGAAGTAGACAAAAGCCGGTGCAATTTCTTCTGGTTGCGCTGGACGCTTTCTCGGCGTGTCTGCGCCAAATTCTGCGACACCCTTCGCCGGTTTATCCGACGGATTGAGGGGCGTCCATACCGGACCGGGCGCCACGCAATTCACACGAATGCCTTTCTCAACCAGGTTCTGGGCCAGCGATTTTGTGAACGCGTGGATGGCCCCTTTCGTCGCTGAGTAATCAAGCAAATGCTTGCTACCTTCGAGACCTGTAATCGATCCGCAATTCACCACCGCGCTTCCCTTTTTCAAATGCGGCAGGGCGGCCTTCGTTACCCGAAAATAGCTATAAATGTTTGTCTTAAACGTCCGGTCCCACTGTTCCTCTGAAACCTCGGTCAAACTCTTCTGGTGTTGCTGAAACGCCGCGTTGTTCACCAGGATGTCAAGTTTTCCGAACCTGGCTACCGTCCCCTCCACGGCTTCCTTACAAAAATTCGGGTTCGTCAGGTCGCCGGGAATCAAATGGACGCTTCGGCCCTCGGCGGCGACAGCCTCTCGAGTCTCGTCTGCGTCGCTTTGCTCTTCGGGAAGGTACGTGATTGCCACATCTGCTCCTTCTCGGGCGAAGAGCACTGCCACGGCCCTCCCAATACCTGAATCACCACCAGTAATCAGAGCGACTTTCTCCTTTAACTTCTCCGCGCCCTTGTAGTAAGGAGCCCGATATCTGGGTCGGGGCTTCTCTTACACCTTCCTCGAAGAGCGATGGCTCTCCTTCTTGCCCCGCCCACTGTCGCTCTTCTTACAGACACCCACCTCTTTATCTATGGTGGCCCAGGCGCGGCTCTTTGCCGATTTCTTCGAAACACCGCGATCTTCGTAGCTATCGGCAATATGCTCCGCCCTCCGTTTTGGCGTGTCCGTGTAACTCGACTTGTCGCGTCGCGTCGGCCCTTGCAAAATTGTATCTAGTTTTGCCGCACGATAGCTTCCCAGCTGTGTTGTTGAACTTAGCAGCTGTGTTGTTGAAGAGGTCTATTGCAAATGCTGAGCCGACAAAGCAGGGGCATGCGATATTGATGAGAAATACCTTCGTATTTCCGGCGCAGGTCTAAGCTAGCGGCCATTTACTGGAAGAGCGCTGGCATTGTGATTGCGCTGCGATTTGATAAGTGGAGGTTTGCCGAGAAATACTGGTCTGTAAGTAAACAAAGACAAGTGGGCAATGTATAGGAAGCCTACACAAAGGGGGACGCTAATCACAACTTACTGGTGACTCAGGGTGTCCTTCGAAACTAGGAAATAATTCATTTCTTAATATTTCTTAAGTTCAATTTTGAGTCGCCATCAAAACTAACCTCTGCGAAAGCTGGAAGTGGTGATCTCGGCCCTTCTCAACCACTCCGGCACCATCAAAACAAATATCGTTCCGGTCACACCGCAAGTTTGCAATGACACGAATTGAACAACTTCAAAAGACCGGCATCGTACGAACCGGCACGCCGCAAAGAGGATTCCGGTACAAGAGAGCCGATGGCGGTGAGGTTAGAGCTGCTGATCTCGAGAGGATCCACGAGTTGGGAATTCCTCCCGCCTGGACTGATGTGGCTATCAACGCGGCGCCGGGTGGTAAGCTACAAGCTATCGGGAAAGACGTAGCGGGGCGATGGCAGTATCTCTACCACGAAAGCCACAATCGCGCGCAGGAGCTTAAGAAGTTTCAGCGACTGATCAAATTCGCTGAAGCGCTGCCCAAACTGCGCTCAACTGTCAGTAGGCACCTTCGCCAATCTAACCTCGGCAAGGAACGAGTGTTGGCCTGCATGGTGCGAATTCTTTCCACGTGCTTTTTGCGACCGGGAAGTCAGGTTTATGCGAGCGAAAATGGGAGCTATGGAATCGCGACGCTTCGACCAAAGCACGTAAAAGTGAGAAAAGGTGTGGTGGACTTCGACTTTCCCGGCAAATCAGGGGTGCGTCAGCGCCGCGAGCTAAAAGATCGCCAGGTCGCGAAAGTCGTGAGAAGCCTCCTCGAGTACCCGGGCCGGGAAGTCTTCAAGTATCAAAACGGGGACGGCGAATTTATCAATGTTACCAACCGTCACATCAACGACTACATCAAGGAGGCTATGGGCGCGAAATTCAGCGCCAAAGACTTTCGCACCTGGGCCGGCACGATTATCTGTGCCTGTGCCCTTGCACGCATAGGAACCGAGGCGATCGAGAAAGGTGCGGCACGCAAACGAAAGGTGGTGGCAGCAATCAAGGAAACGGCTGAGATGCTGGGCAACACTCCGGCCGTTTGTCGCAGCTCTTACATCAATCCTGAAATCATCAACAGCTTCGAAAAAGGAAAAATCATAGACGGCTATTTTGAAACACTCGAAGACTTGGTTTCCTACCGGGGCCGAAAGCTGCATGGGGCAGAGCAGGGCCTACTGAGGTTTCTTAAGCGTGATGCAAAGAAGTGATCCCCGGAAAGACTACTCAAGCCACACTACTTGCATTTTAGGAAGTGTGCAAAGCGGAGCGCGCATTCCGCTCAAGATTCGAAGCCACTCCAACCTTGAATTGACAATTCAAGCCCAGCAAATTTGCAGGTTGGGAAGGTGGGCAAAGCGTAGCGCGCCCCCGCTCTAGCGTAGCGTCTTTCGCTGCCTAGAAACTAGTGCCGCTGACTTCTTATGCAGCCTAGGTCCAGTGTAGGCTTGAAGAAAAATAAAGTTGGTGACGCTACGCTGGAGCGGGGGCGCGCTACGCTTTGCCCACCTTCCCAACCTGCAAATTCACCCAGCTTGCAGAATTTCTGGAACTGCAAATTGCCGTAGGCACTTTTTGGGATTTTCACACAGCCGCTCCTCGAGTCAAGTCATCCTATCAAGCTTAGGCTAACCTAAGAACACTGATTTGGTTCCTCTAAGCTTTGTTTTAGGGCCGCGCGCGAGGGTTTGGCATCTCGCTTGCGGCAGTAACATTAATCCAAACGCGGTGTCTCGATACCGTGCAGCATTTCGAATCCAACACGGAGGTGATGAATCCAAATGGACGCTTTTAAATTACTAAAGAGTGATCATGAGAAAGTGGCGGGGATCCTGGAGAAGCTTGAGGGAACCACCGAGCGTGCGCTCAAAACGCGCGAAGGACTGTTCACGCAATTAAAAACTGAGCTTGACATCCACGCGGGGATCGAGGAGAAGATCTTTTATCCGGTTCTGGAGAAGGCCGAGGAGTCTCGAGATATTACGCTCGAGGCTTTTGAAGAGCATCGACTGGTGAAGCAACTGCTCGGCGAACTGGAAGCAGAGGTTAAAGACGACGAGAAGTGGACCGCCAAGTTCACTGTGCTGAAGGAACAAATCGAGCATCACGTCGAAGAAGAGGAAGGCGAGATGTTTAAGAAGGCGCGAAGAGTTCTCAGCCAAGAAGAGATTGAGGAACTGGGAGCGCGCATGGAAAAAGCCAAAGGCGAGCAGAAGGCGGCCGCCGCCCAATAGCAGCGTGATTGCCGGAGACGTGACGTCCGTGCCGGTAAATTTGAAACGATAGTTACCAGTGTAGGAGAAATGCTATGCAGGGACCTTTGCGCGGACTCCTGGCGGGAGCCGCAGCGTGGAAGTTTGGTGGCGGGTGTATCTCCACCATTCTGATCTTCATACTTGTATTTTGGCTGCTCGGCTTTGTGAATTGTTAGTCGAGTAACCCGAAGGGCTTAGCCTTTCCCGTGTACAACTAAACGAACAGGCCGTGTCTCATCCTCGAGGCCTGTTCGCTTGGTATTTCTTTTTGTAAGCAAAATTCAGCCCGACTCGATGCCTGTCGGTAGACTCAAGACTCACGACTTTGTTTGGCGAGCAACTCTTCCCATTCCGTATGAACAGGTCCGGCTTCGGGCTGGTCAGCTCGTCTGTACGTGTGAGAACCAAAGAAATCGCGCTGGGCCTGCGTAAGATTTAGGGGTAGACTTGCAGTCCTATACATGTCGAAGTAGCCCAAAGTCGAGGCCATCGCCAGCATTGGTATACCTTGCTGCATCGCGGTGCTCAGAACAATCCGCCACTCTGGCTGAGCTTCCTCAACACGATTATTAAGTTCTTCATCCAGGAGCAAGTTCTGAAGGTTCGAATCGCGCACATAGGCTTCTTTGATCTTTCGCAAAAAACTGGCGCGAATGATGCATCCTCCTTGCCAGATGCGCGCGACCTCGCTGAGATTGATGTTCCAATTGAACGCTTCTGAACCCGCCTTGATTAAGCTCATGCCCTGGGCGTATGAACAGATCTTCGACGCGTAAAGCGCATCGCGCACCCCGTTTTTGAA
>JAIVJP010000112.1 GCA_020199975.1 Acidobacteriota bacterium | reverse complement strand
CTTGTTAGCGCCATGCCCGCGCTGCTGGCAACAGTCGCTGCTGGAGTTACTGCATCGTAAGGCTGCGATCCGAAAGCGGGAGCGGCTTGCGGTGCGCCGCCCGGGAATGTCGGTGCTTCCGAGGGCATGGCAATGCCAGGTGGAGGCTTGGCCTCATGCGCGGTAGCAGGTGAATCCCCCGTGATGATGGTCGGCGCCTCCAAGTCCGAGTTTGTCGCTGCCGCCTTCGGCACATTTCCCGTCTGGACGCTGGGCGATTGAACATGTGGAAGATCAGGAACGGTCCTTGAGGATTCGACTAGCGGCATTGTGCTTATGGCAGCGCGCAGCTGCGCGGCAAACTCTCCCGCAGTCGCTTGTCTGTCTGCACGATCTTTGGAAGTGGCGCGCGCAATAACCTCGCTAAAGGCACGGGCCCCACCGGGCACAGCTTCGTGCAGTGGAGGTGGAACGACAGAAATGTGTTCGCGGCGCAACTCGTAAAGCGTCAGACCTGAATAAGGATGCTTGCCGACAATCATCTCGTAAAAGACCAGGCCCAGGCTATAGATGTCCGCGCGGCCATCAATCTCTGAATCGCCATCGCGCGGCAACTCGCCCCACTGTTCCGGTGACATGTAGTGCGGCGTACCCAGCACCTGTCCCGCCATCGTTAGTGCAGTGGCACCACCGCCATCAGCGCCGGCAACCTCTCGCATTTTGGCGATGCCAAGATCGAGTAACTTCACGACTGGTTCCCCTGTGCTGGATTTACCCATCATGATGTTTTCAGGTTTTAGGTCTCGATGCACGACTCCCATTGCATGGGCCGTATTAAGCACACTCATGATCGGTTCCAGAATCTCGAAAGCCTCCGCCGGAGTTATGGGGCCGCGGGCCTTCATTTCCTGGCTAAGCGTGCGGCCTTCAACGTACTCCATCACCATGTAGATAGTGCCATCGCTTGCTGTACGGAGATCGTAAACGGTAACAGCATTTGGGTGACGAAAGCGTCGCGCCGCCTGACCCTCCCGGCGAAACCGTCGCAGCCATTCCGCGTTGGTGCGCACCTCGGGAGGAAGAATCTTGATCGCGACCCGATCACCAAGAAGGATGTGGCGAGCACGATAGACCGCTCCCATTCCCCCTTTGCCCAACATTGATTCGATTTGATACTGGCCGTCGAGGACCGTATCAACTATCGAGGACGGATCGTCTTCCAAAACTTCGCCGTCAACCGAACAGAAGCTCACGCTGTCGTCGTACTTAACTTTGCAGATAGTGCAGTGTTTCATGAAAGGCTTAAACCTAAAGCGACATTCGAGCGAATGCGGCGGAAGGGCGGCCATAAGGCATTCGTTCTGCGATGTCGGGAAGTTAGTCTAACACAGGGAAGGTAGCCATGATTATCAGGCGGAGTCGGTTCGGATCGGATATTGGATTTAGGTCGCAAGGAACGCCGGGCCGACAACATAGATAACGAAGTCGGCGGTGAAATGAGCGAGCATCGCGGCTTCCAGCCCTCGTTTTCTATAGAGAACGCCGAACACGACTGCGGCGATGCCATTGAGACTCAGAGCCACCGCCACAACCAGGGGAGTGATCGGCATCACCAGGGATGCTGATGGAAGATGCCCCAATCCGAAAAGGATTGCCACCACCAAATTGGAGATCCAGAAAGCGCCGGGAGAGAGCCGCGCGTTTGGTTTCCGTAAGGCTTTGTTCGCAAGCCAGGCTATTAGCGTCACCAGAAACAGTCGGGTGAGTATTTCTTCGTAGAGGCCGCCGTAGAGGCAGGCCAGGAGTCTCTTCCAGACAGCGAGTTTCGATGCGGTTACAAACGGCAAGTGGGGAAGCAGGGGAACCAGGGCAAGCAGGGTGATCAGAAGAACCACTCCGATTCCGATGCCGGCGATCAGACCCTCCTTGAGACTTGCTTTCGATTGATTCCTAATCGAGTTGCCGGCCAGCCAACCCTCTAGTAAAGGCGCTCCTAAACTAATTTTTTGACCGAGCTTGAGCCCGACAAAAACCATCACTGCGAGCATTCCGAGATTCTGTACAACTCCAATGAGAATCAGTAGAGGCAGTGGTATAGGAGGCGTTTGCGCTGTTGGGACGACTGAGCCAAACAGGTCTATAGCAATCGGAATAATCGCCAAAGCACCAACAATTCCGATTACGAAGATCAGCCAGAATAATCGCCAGGGGAAGGGTTGGGATTGAGGAAGGTGCTCCATAGCAAGCAGGCGAAGCTACGACGCTCAGAAGCGCGGTCCCCAGCGAGGCTGGCCCCGCTGGGATGCTCGACTATGTATAAATCCGCCGCGCGTATTCTTCAACCATGCGGTGGCTGTTGAACTGGGGAACCAGAGTAACGATGGAGCGCTTCATCATTGAGATCCATTTGCGGGGTAAGCCGTCGGAACCTCGCTCGTAATAAAGTGGGACAACCTCCTGCTCCAGAACCCGGTAAAGCGATTCAGCATCGCTGGCATCCACGTCGCCAGCTTCCGCGCTTTCCACTGAGCCGCCGATTGCGAAGCCGTTGGTACCGTCGTAGCCTTCCAGCCACCAGCCGTCGAGTATGGAGAGATTCAATCCTCCGTTCATGGCCACCTTTTCACCGCTCGTTCCCGAGGCCTCCAACGGTCGGCGGGGGACATTGAGCCAGACATCGACTGACTGCACTAGTTGACGCGCAACCTCCTGATCGTAATCTTGTAGAAACACCGCCCGAGCCAGAACCCGCGCGTCATATTTCCATTGGGCCACCTGCTGGAGAATGAGTTTCGCTCCCTGATCTTGAGGATGCGCCTTGCCGGCGAAAACAAACTGCACCGGACGATCCGCGAGGTTGATAATTCGCAGGAGTCGCTCCGGATCTTTGAGCAGCAGGCTCCATCTCTTGTACCCGGCAATGCGGCGCGCAAACCCGATGGTGAGCACTTCAGGGTCAAACATCCTTCGCGCCGATTCGGTATATTGGATGCTCTCCCCACGCTCCATGCGCGCATGAAACGAACGATGTCGGATGAAGGCGATGAGACGCTGTTTCAACAGCGAATGCGCGGCCCACAACTCTTGGTCAGAAATTTTCGCAATGCCCTGCTCCCAACGGGTCTTGTCGCGCGCTTGATCAGACCAATCGTCCCCAACGTAGCTCTCATAAAGCGAACGGATGAGTGGGGCAACCCACGTAGGCGCATGCACACCATTTGTGACGTGTGTGATAGGCACTTCGTCAACTGTTCTCTCGGGCCAAAGCCTCTGCCAGAGAGCTCGGGACACTTCACCGTGTTTGCGGCTCACGCCATTAGTCGAACGACACATCCGAATAGCCAGGGGCGTTAAACCATAAGGCTCTTTCGAGTCCTGTGAATCGACACGGCCCAAGGCGACAAACTCCTCATGCGTCAGACCAAGCTCCTGGACATAAGTCGGGCCAAACGCCCGCGACACGAGGTCTGCACCAAATTCATCGTTTCCAGCGGCGACAGGCGTATGCGTTGTAAAGACGCAGCGTTCACGCACCATTTGGGCCGCCACCCTAAATCGCAGGCCGGATTGAATCAATTCGCGAGCTAGCTCCAGAGTCAGAAAGGCCGAGT
>JAIVJP010000387.1 GCA_020199975.1 Acidobacteriota bacterium | reverse complement strand
CCGTAGTCAGCAATCCAGTTCCAGCCGATGGTGAACTTGTGGAATCTAAGCATGTCCATCACACCCACCTGAGGGATGGCCACTTTGAATAGTTCCGGCCTTTGATTCATTACGGCGCCCACCAGCAAACCGCCGTTTGAGCCGCCCTGGATCGCGAGCTTCTCGGAAGACGTGTACTTGTTCGCGATGAGATACTCAGCGGCCGCGATGAAGTCGTCGAAGACGTTTTGCTTCTTGAGCTTGGTGCCAGCTTCGTGCCACTTCTCGCCATACTCGCCGCCGCCTCGCATGTTTGCCGAAGCGTAGACCACGCCCTGCTCCAGTAGTGCCATTCTGAGCGAGTTAAACGAAGGCGACTGGACCACATTGAAGCCGCCATAGCCATACAGCAGTGTGGGATTGTTACCGTCGAGCTTCAGGCCTTTCTTATAGACGAGAAACATCGGTATACGGGTGCCATCTTTGCTATTGTAGAAGACCTGTTTTGTTTCGTAGTCGGTGGCTTGGAATCCGGGAATCTCCGGCTGGCGAAAGAGCGTGGACTTCTTCGTGGCAATGTCATACTTGTAAATCGTGGGCGGAAAATTGAACGAGGTGAACGTATAGAAGATAAACTTATCGTCGGTTCGGCCACCAAACCCGCTAGCCGCGCCCAGTCCGGGCAGTTTGATCTCGTTCTCCAACTTGCCATCGAAACTGTAGACATAAGCGCGCGTCGTCACGTCTTTCAGATAAGTGACGAACAGCTTGCCGCCCGCGGTCCCTGAGCTTTGCAGGGGCTCGGCTTTTTCCGGAATAACTTCTTTCCAATCCTTCTCATCGGGATTCTTTGGATCGTAGAGAATGATGCGGCTATTGGGCGCGTTGTGGTCCGTTTGGATTAGAAACTTGTCGCCCACATTGTCGATTACTCTGTAGCTGTCGTCACCGATCTCCGCCACGATGGGGGTAAAGTTTTTCTCGCCCTTTGTGACGTCGCGAAAGAAGAGGGCATTTCCTTTTTTGCCTTTGCCGCGTTCAGAAATAGTCAGGATGGCGAAGCGCTCGTCATCCGTGGTGCCGACTGTGTGAAACCGCTGTGCATTCGCTGGGTCTTCATAGACCAGCTCGTCTTCTGACTGCGCCGTGCCCAGCTTGTGGAAGAAGACTTGATGGTTCTCGTTCTTCGAAGTTAGTTCCTTGCCCTTATCGGGCGCGGGGTATCTGCTGTAGTAGAAACCGTCGCCTGCCCATGCGGCGCTGGAGACCTTAACCCACTCCAACTTGTCGGACTGCGTTTTCTTTGACGAGACGACCAGAACAAAATACTCCTGCCAGTCAGAGCCGCCTTTCGAGATGCCATAGACGGCCATGTTCCCGTCCTTTGAGAGCGAGAAAGTGCCCAATCGCGAGGTGCCATCGGCAGAAAACTTGTTGGGATTGATCAGGACTTCCGGCGTGCCATCTAAACCCTTCTGGACGTACCAGACGCTCTGGTTCTGCAGCCCATCATTTTTCGAAAAAAAGAAATACTCACCCCGGCGCACTGGCGCGGAGTATTTACGGTAGTTGAAGAGCTTCTCCAAACGGGCCGCCAGTTGCCCACGAAAGGGGATCTTCTCAAGGTACGAGAAAGTCACTTTGTTCTGCGCTTCCACCCATGCAGCCCTCTCGGGTGAGTTGTCCTCCTCCAGCCAGCGATAAGGATCGGCGACAATGGTGCCGTGATAGTTGTCTACATGCTCGATCTTCTTAGTTACGGGATATGAAAGCCTGGGGTCGGAAGAAGACGCACTTGTCTTCGTAGACGAAGAGGTGGTCGCAGCTGCGGAGAGCTTTTGCCCATCCTGCGCGCCTGTCAGCGGGGCAAGCGGTGAAAGCGCCAGCGCGGAAAGAACTAGAGTAATCAGAACAAATGGCAGCAGGTAGGGGACGATTCTTCTCATGCGAACTCCTCTTTCGTTAGATCCAACTGGAAACTGAAAACTCATCGGGGTGGCGAGGCCTACTCTAATCGACTCGTGTTCAAAAGTACAAAGCACAGAAGCTGCAGGTGAGGAAATTTTCTGTTCCCAAGACGTCGTAAGGAGTATGATTCCAGTTCGCCCCCCTGACAGTTTGTTTTTACGGCCAAGCCCTACGCTTTATGTGGCACTCTCGAAATGAAGTGTGTATGGAAGCTTTCTAGATGAAAGGAGCATCATGAAAACCACAGTTCGCATCAAGTTGCTGGTAGGACTTGTCTTTGTACTTGCAGTCACCGCCTCTCTGCTCGTCGCCACAAACGTAGGCGCGCAGGACCCGGCAAAACCCGCACCACCATCTTCCTTTATGCCGGTAATAGAAGAGCCGTTTGAGGTGGTGCTGCGACGCGACAAGGCGAATAAACCGCGCGTCATGGCTGCGGCAAAGCGTCTGCTCGAAGAGCGATATGATCTAACCCGGCGTGTCGACTCTAACACTAAGATGACCCGCGGCAAGCCTATTCCTGTCGGACCGACCGCGCGTCTGAAAGGCGGTGTGACCTGGGACCAACTGGGGCGCATGTCTCCCGAAGAGATCAGGGATAAGGGAGTGTTTCCTTACTTGCCTCTGCCGCATGTGAACCATCCCGTGGGCGGCATGATCTTCCCGGAAATGCACATCAAGCTCCAGCCCCGGCTCGAGCGTTTCGATATGGACTTCGATATTCCTGAACAATTTTTGCCGGAGTTTCCGCCGGCGATCTTTTTGACGACACGCCCGGATCTGGGTGACGTTTCCAAAGGACAACTGGTAACCGTCAATAACTTCTACGAATTGTTCAATGGCATTCTGAATCCGAAGCAGCTCGATGGCCTGCGGCTACTTGTTACGCAGTTTCCGCAGCAACAATTTAATGCGACCGCCGATCGCAAGACTGAAAGGAATGACGGCATGCAGGGCGTGGCCTGCTTAGACTGTCACGTCAACGGTCACACTAACGGCGCGGCCCACCTGGTCGGCGACATAAGGCCACAGGAGAATCGTCGCCGCATTGAAACTCCGAGCCTGCGCGGCGTTAACATCCAACGGCTGTTCGGCTCGCAGCGCGCCTTGAAGACGGTCGAGGACTTTACTGAATTCGAGCAACGGGCGGCTTACTTCGACGGTGATCCGGTTATAGCAACGAAGAAAGGGATAAACATTCTCGATCGCGGGCATCAGGTGCACATCATGTCGGAGTTTCAGGAGCTGATGGACTTCCCGCCGGCGCCAAAGCTCAATGTGTACGGGCGCCTCGATCGCAAGAAAGCTTCGGCGGCGGAGGTACGGGGCGAGGATCTCTTCTTCGGCAAGGCAAATTGCTCAGCGTGCCATACCGCGCCCTTCTACACGGACAATCTGATGCACGATCTAATGGTCGAGCGCTTCTATAGGCCGCGCATGGAAGGCGGCATGATGATTACGAAGCAAGGACCCATCAAGACCTTCCCCTTACGAGGCATCAAGGAGTCGCCGCCTTACCTTCATGATGGACGTTTGCTGACACTGGAAGACACCGTGGAGTTTTTCAATTTGGTGCTTGAGTTGAATCTAACAGCGGCGGAGAAAGCCGATCTGGTCGCATTTTTGAAAGTGCTTTAGGTCAGGAGGCAGGAGGCAGACG
>JAIVJP010000111.1 GCA_020199975.1 Acidobacteriota bacterium | reverse complement strand
ATCCTGACCTGTGGGGTTCCTAGAGTTGTATCGTTCTTTCCCGAGAGCCTTTAAAGCTGGAAGAAGATCACTCAAGACTGAAAATCTCAGGTTGGGAAGAGGCGTGGTTTACCCCCGCCAAGCTTTGGTTAGCAACAAGATTCCAGTTTTCACAACCGCTCCCGGTTCTGACTGACACCACTAAGGCTTAGCTTGCTTTAGATAGTCCTGGGCCTCACGCAGTTCCGGCAATCCTTCGTCAGCCTGGCGCCACTGTTCCAATAGCTTTGTATAAGCGGCCGACGCCTCGCGCGGATCTCCGCCTTGCGCTGCGGCCCGAGCCGCGCCGAGTAGGGAACGGGCACGGTTCGGTTGCCGAAGTAACGAGACTTTGAACTGCTCAGCGGCAGCTTCCGGCTTGCCGGCGCGCAAGAGAATCTCGCCAAAAAGTTCGTGTGCCGGTTTGATTAGTCCGGGCGGACCGGAAGGTGGACCCATTTCTTCTTCGAGTCTAATCGCTTGCTTCATCAACTCTGCGGCCTGCTGGTGATCCCGCTTAACCGAAGCGGCGACCGCGGCAATCTCCAGTTCGCCGATTGTCTTAGACTCCATGTCACGAGAGATGGTTCCCGGTTTAGTGACATTCTCTTCTGCTGCTCCAGAACCGCTCATTGCGGTCGCCAAGCCACGTACGAACACCGGCAGCCTCTGGCTGCTGTTTGAAGCGCGCACCGTGGCGGGCCCATCACTCGAAACCGGCTGAACTCCACCGTGGCCTCCATGTGCGCTCGGCGACGGCGATGCCGCAGGTACTTGTCCGGCGGCAGTCGGAGCCGGGAAGAGTGCTGAGGCGAGGTTCCAACGTTCCGTTTCAACTATAAAAGTTGCAGCCATGTTGGCGTAGTTGTTTTCGTAATAGCCGGGCCGCAGTTTGTTTTCGTAGTTTGTCTCGGACATCGTTTTCTTCATCAGGGTAACTAACTCTTCGGCCTTGCGGTAGCGGCCCTGCTGCAAGTAAACGTAGAGCAGCCAGTGGAGGCTGTGGTAGTCACGCACGCTGGTTGAAAGGTTTTTGCGTTTCATCCACGATTCCGAAGCTTCCCATGCTGACTCGTTTGATGAGGCCGCCTCGGGCCACATTCCCAGTTGCAGGAAGATGTGCGAAGGCATGTGTCGCGCGTGATGCGCTTCCGGGGCGATGCCGGCATATCGACGCGCGGCAGGCAGGGCCAGGATTGCATGTTCAGGATCGTCAAAGGCGTGAATGATGTAATGCGCTGCTCCCGGGTGGTTAGAGTTCTTCTCATAGACATCCAGGGCGATGGCCCCCGCCCGGGCTTGTAACCGATAGCTTTTCTCTTCAGATCTCACCAAACCGAGGAGGGATAGAGAATAAAAAGCTGCCGCATTTAGATCGTTCGCATAGTCGCGGTAGATCTTCTCCATGGCCGCAGAATAGGCCGTGTCGCGAGCACGCTTGTCGCCAGCGCCATACAGCACCTTCACTGCGTCCAGGTAAGCTCGCTCCCGCGGAGTGAGTTGGGGTGTCTCCCTGATCTTCTTAATCACCTCGCGCGCGGCCGAAGTATCCTGCTCCGACCAGAGCGGGTGATTGTGAGCCATGGCCTCGCCCCAGTAGCCCATCATGAAGTCTGGCTCAATCCTGGTTGACTCGCGAAAGGCTTCGAGCGCCTCTTCGTACCAGAAAGAATGAAGCGCCGCCAGCCCCCGCAGGAAGTGCGCTTGCGCTTTTTCAGAGCCGGAGGTTTGAAACTCGACTTTTCCGAGTTGAGAGCTTTGAGAGCTAGCGCTTGAGGCGATTGAACCGAGTAAGACGATAACCACGAACCTTGTTTGCCACTTAATGTAACCAGTAGTCATTGAGCCCCCCAAAGATTTTGGAACACCGATGACATCAGTGTCGTTTGATTCAGGTAGGTCTTTACACCGAAGGTGTTGGCAGATTCCAGCCCAGGGTAACACCCTGGGTAAGTAGGCAATTCCCTGACAAGTAACCCTGAAAGGGTTAGCAGGTTAGAGACTTCACGCTGTCTAGATCTTCCTGACCTCGCCAACACCCTTGGTGTTTTTCCTCTTATTTCGGATGACCTTAACCCAGGGTGCTACCCTGGGCTGAAATTCGCGAACGCCTTCGGCGTAAAAAACAAGTAAACTCGCTCGTTACCGCCGTTGGTTCTTAGTTGGCGCCAGCTAAGTCTTGGACATTTTCCCGATGCAATACAGATTTGTTGCCGTCCGAATGAAGATCTGCCCGTCGGAAATCGCCGGCGAGCTGAGACAATAATCGTAGAGCGCGTTTTCGGCTAACACTTCAAAGGTTGGCCCAGCCTTGAGGACGGTCGTCAGTCCTTCCTCGTTGGTTACATAGATTTTTCCATCCCCCAGGACCGGCGACCCGCTGTAGGTTCCAGGTTTGAGGCGCTGCTGCGCATAAATCTCCGCGCCAGTCTTTGCATCCATGCACCACACGATACCCTTGTCGTTGATGACGTAAAAATATTTTCCGTCGGTGACCGGAGTCGGCACGTCAGGCCCATTCACTGTAGACCAGAGTAGATGCGAGCTGGTGATATCCCCGCGTCCGCCGGCGCGCAAGGCAAGCAAGGGCTTGACGCGTGTCGGCACATAAACAATGTCGTTGAAAATCACTGGCGAAGCGACGATTCGATAAAAGGGATTGTTGTCAGGATTGAGGCCATTGGCGCGCCAGAGTTCCTTCCCGGTGGCTAAATCATGGCCGGTGACACAATCGCCGCCGCTAATCACGAGTTCCACAGTCTTGCCGTATCGCAGCAGGCCGGGTGTCGAATAGGAGTCGGGCGATTCCCTTATCGCATTGGTCGGACGCTCGACTCTCCAAATAGTCTTGCCGCTCTTCCTGTCAATGCGCAAAGCGTAGGAAGGATCATCAGTCTTCATCCCGTGCAATACCTGGACGTACAAAGAATCTTCGAATAACAGGGGAGAAGAGGCGTAACCCCAGTTGAGCCCAAACTCACCGTAGTCTTTCTGAATGTCCCGCGCCCATAATTCTTTGCCGCTGAAATCGAAGCCTTTGAGAATCCCAGTACCGGTCATGACATAAACGCTCTTGCCGTCTGTAACCGGCGAAGGCGACGACATGTTTTGCTTGCGCATCTTAACGTTGCCGCTACCCAACAACTTTTTCCAAAGGACCGTTCCCTTCGTGCGATCAACGCCCCAAAGATAGAGATCATTGCCATCGGCGACGTTCATAAAAACTCGGTCACGCCAGATGACCGGTGTCGATCCGCTCCAGCCAGGCATCGCCAGTTTCCAGGTGACGTTCTCTTCCGTATTCCACCTCATGGGAAGATTTTTTTCATTGCTCAGACCATTGAGATTCGGCCCGCGCCACTGCGGCCAGTTTTCCGCGTTGGCGAGGGTTAGGCAGGACAAAATTACCAGAACGACTACAGCAATTCGGATGTGCATCTTTCCTCCCGTAGTACGCCGAAGGCGTTGGCCGGTAGTTTTCTGAATCAGTTCCTAAGCACCAAAGGTGCGAAATGTGAAAGCCTAGGGTGCAACCTAGGTTATGTTCGATTAGTTCTTGTCACTTAAGCGCTAAAGGCGCGAAATTAGGTAATGT
>JAIVJP010000386.1 GCA_020199975.1 Acidobacteriota bacterium | reverse complement strand
TGAAATCACCACAAACGCTCGCATCGACTACACCAGAGTAGCTCGCGACACAATTAGGGATATCGGCTATACCAGAGCCAAATTTGGTTTCGACGCAGAGACTTGCAGTGTGTTGTCAGCACTTGACCGGCAGTCGCCGGATATTGCCATGGGTGTGGACACCGGGGGCGCTGGTGACCAGGGATTGATGTTCGGCTTCGCGTGCAACGAAACGCCCGAACTGATGCCGCTACCAATCCAGCTGGCTCACCTACTTTCTCGACGCCTCTCCGAAACCCGCAAATCCGGTGAACTTCCCTATCTCCGACCTGATGGCAAGACGCAGGTAACCATAGAATATCGCGATGGTCGACCATTCAGGGTCGAGGCAGTTGTTATCTCGTCGCAGCACGATCCGAATGTGACCAACGAGCAATTGCGCTCTGAGATCCAGGAAAAGGTTATTCAGCATACCGTATCATCCGACCTGCTGGATAAAGACACGAAGTACCACATCAACCCCACGGGCCGGTTTGTGACTGGGGGGCCGCAGGGTGACGCTGGTCTGACCGGACGAAAGATCATCGTGGACACTTACGGCGGGTATGCCCCGCACGGAGGCGGCGCGTTCTCGGGCAAGGATCCAACGAAAGTCGATCGCTCGGCGGCCTACATGGCTCGTTACGTGGCCAAGAATATTGTCGCCGCCGGCCTTGCGGATCGGTGTCTGGTTCAACTTGCCTACGCGATTGGCGTCGCCGATCCGGTCTCAGTGTTGGTCGACACCAGCGGCACCGGCCGCATCAGTGAGAAGGCTTTGTCGAAGCTAGTGCGTGACAGTTTTGAGTTAACGCCGCATGGAATCATTGAAGAGTTAAACCTGCGCCGGCCCATTTACAAAGCCACCGCGGCATACGGACATTTCGGACGTGAGGAAGACGGTTTCAACTGGGAAAAAACTGACAAGGCTGAATCACTTCGAGCAGCCGCAGGCATCTGAGTCTTACCAGACGGTCCGCTGTCTGAATTCATTAACTCCATTTCAAAAGAGGAATCTATTAAATGAGTGCAACACGTTCGCTTGAATATGATGTGAAAGACCTGGGATTGGCAAGTAAGGGTAAGCAGCGCATTGAATGGGCCGAAAGAGAAATGCCCGTACTGCGCTTGATCAGGGAACGTTTTGGCGACGAAAAGCCGTTGGATGGTGTGAGGCTTCTCGCCTGTGCCCACATAACTACGGAAACTGCGAATTTGGCCAGAGCGCTGCAGGCCGGTGGCGCCGAGGCCGTTCTCATTGCTTCCAATCCCCTGTCCACACAGGATGACGTGGCGGCGTCTCTGGTTCACGACTGGGGCATTCCAGTTTATGCGATTAAGGGTGAATCGACGGATACGTATAACCGGCATGTGCGCACGGCCCTTGATTACCATCCCGACATCGTAATTGACGATGGTTCCGATGTGGTTGCAACTCTGATTAAGGAGCGACCTGATCAGGTCAAGGAAATAATCGGTGCTACGGAAGAGACCACAACTGGAATCCAGCGCCTGGAGGCGATGCAGAAAGCCGGGGTCCTGACCTTCCCTTCGATGGCCGTTAACAACGCCCAAACCAAGCACTTTTTTGATAATCGTTACGGTACCGGCCAATCGACCCTGGACGGGATTATTCGCGCTACTAATATTCTTTTGGCAGGAAGAAATATCGTAGTGGTAGGTTATGGCTGGTGCGGTAAGGGCGTCGCGCTGAGAGCCAGAGGCATGGGCGCCAATGTAATCGTCACTGAGATCGATCCGATCAAGGCTGTGGAAGCTGTCATGGACGGTTTCCGGGTAATGCCGGTCGCCGAGGCCTCTGCAATTGGCGACATCTTTATTACCGTTACCGGAAATCGGCACGTAATTGATGGACCCCACTTTGAGCGAATGAAAGATGGAGCAATCGTCTGCAACAGTGGTCACTTCGATCTCGAACTCAATCTGGGGGCACTTCGCGAAATGTCCGAGGACCCAGTGAACATGCGCCCATTCGTCGAAGAGTTCAAGATCAAGGTCAGCGGCAAGCGCATTATCGTACTCGGTGAGGGTCGCCTAATTAACCTGGCGGCGGCCGAGGGCCACCCAGCCAGCGTGATGGACATGAGTTTTGCCAATCAGGCTCTTTCAGTTGAGTACCTTGTGAAACAAAAGGGTAAGCTTGAGCCCGGAGTACATCTGCTACCGAAGGAAGTTGACAATGAAATCGCCAGCCTGAAACTGCGGGCGCTGGGGATGACTATCGACACTCTCACCGCGGAACAGGTCGAGTACATTGCGAGTTGGGAATCCGGCACCTAAGCTGGTCAAGTACGAATTCGAGAAAGCAGGTAGGTTCCTGCAGCAGCAAATATGATTGGCGGGGACCAACCGGCTACGGCCGGCGGAAGTAACCCTAGATTACCCAGCTGTTGTAAGCCCCCTCCTACTCCCCAGTAGGTGATGCTGAGTCCCACCGCAGCACACAGGGCCATAATTGTCCCCTTCCTCCCAAACGAGAGAGCCAGAGGGATTCCGATGAAGGCCATCACTACAACACCAAAGGGCGCCGCATACTTTCGTTGAAGGGCGACCGCAAGGGCTGAAACCTCCATTCCGCGGCGCTTAGCCGTTTTTAAATAGCTGCTTAAACCCGCCGTGCTTAACTGAGATGGCTTATCTATGGTCGGCTTAAACATCTGTAAAGGCTCGGCCGGTACCTCTCTCGTCTCAACAAGTTGCCGTTCCACTTCGAGGCCACGAAAGTTGAACGTCTCGGCCGTGGTTATCGCCATTCGATTGGCGACAACCCAAGTTCCCACAATTCCGGTCGTCACACTGGCCAGATGAACTCCGGCCGGATCAAACTCATAAATCACCGGCTCGTGAAGCGAATTACTTTGGGCGTCGAACTCATATGAATAGAGGCGATTGCTCTCCGCGAAAGCCAGCCACTGGCGTCCGGTTCCTGTGATCGCCCTGGGCTCACCGCCCCGAATTTGCCCACGTAACTTGTCTTGCGTGAGGTTCGCGTTCGGCATTAAGTGTTCTTGCACTACCCAGGTACCGGCACCTGCCGCGAGCGCAAAAAACAGACCTGGTAGCATTAAGCGGTAAACGCTTTGCCCGGAAGCCCACCATGCGATTGTCTCACTCCGCCGCGCAAGCAGAGCGTAGGTCATCAACACCGCAATAAGCATCGTTGCAGGGAAAAGTTCGACCGTGATTAAGGGAAGCAAAAAAAGAATGTAGCGAGCGACTAGCCGGGCCCCTACCCCATTTCTGGCAATGAAGCGCCACATTTCGAAGAGAGTGAAAATAATGAAGACTGAAACCAGGGAGGCAAAGGCTAGTAGGAAACTCAAAACCAGTGTGCGGAAAAGGCCAATGTCCAGAAGACTAGGAAAGCCAAAACCTCCGACCCCCTTGGTGTGTAACGCTGCTGATTGAGTTGTGGCCGGGTTGGTTTGCCTCTGAGCTCTCCTGAATCGCAACAAAGACAAGGCAGAGATCGGAACCCGATTAACAGCCAGTAGCACGAAGCTCAGGAGAAGCATTAACGCCGTGGCCGCCCATAAACCGATCACGGGTGAAACTATTTCCGCCCGAGCTAGAGATTCCCCCAGCAATGAAACCAAGTAATAGAA
>JAIVJP010000385.1 GCA_020199975.1 Acidobacteriota bacterium | reverse complement strand
GCTAAAAACGAAACGGAGCATCAATGCTCGACGAGCCCCAGTACGAGATCCGGTCTCAGCCCGTGAAATGGGCCAAGGTTATCGACAACACTCGTTGCATCGGCTGTCATGCGTGCACGACCGCCTGCAAGTCTGAGAATCTGGTGCCGCTTTCGGTGACCCGCACTTACGTTAAGCACGTTGATGTTGGTATGTTCCCTCAAACACGGCGCGCGCATCAAGTGACTCGTTGCAATCAATGCGCGCACGCGCCTTGCGTCACTGCTTGCCCCACTACGTCGATGTTCAAACGCGCTGATGGCATCGTCGATTTCGACAAATCAATCTGCATTGGTTGCAAAGCGTGCATGGCCGCCTGCCCGTATGACGCCATCTTCATCAATCCGGAAGATCATTCAGCGGAGAAGTGTAACTTCTGCGCCCATCGCATCGACATGGGCCTGGAGCCGGCGTGCGTGGTTGTTTGTCCCACCCAAGCCATTCTCATTGGCGACCTGAACGACGCAGATTCCTACGTTGCACAGATCGTTAATCGGGAACCAGTAACGGTGCGGCGGCCCGAGAAGGAAACTCTGCCCAAGCTTTTCTATAAAGGAGCTCATCAGGCGACGCTCGATCCACTCGCCGCGCGGCGTCCGGAAGCCGGACTTTTCATGTGGAGCGAGCAACAGCAAGACAGCGCGCACGTCGTTTCCGGGAATCCGAACTACAGCAACAGCTCGGCCGCGGCGTTGCTTTCCTATGATGTCGCGCATGCAATTCCCTGGGACTGGAAAGTCAGTCTTTACACCTGGACCAAAGGAATCGCGGCCGGGGCTTACCTGATTCCTCTGCTGCTGGTCTTATTTGGTTTCCTGCGACCTGAAAGTACCATGTGGGTGTGGGTTGCACCGGTGCTCGCGGGCCTTTTTCTCGCGGCCACAGGAGGCTTGTTGATTTTGGACCTGGAACACCCCGAGCGCTTTCACCTGATTTTCACGCGACCGCAGTGGCGCAGCTGGCTCGTCAAAGGCGCATTCATTATTGCCGGCTATACACTCGTCCTGGCTCTCCACTTTGCCGCGAGCTGGTTCGGCGCGTATTACGTGCATCGCTGGTTAATGATTCCGGGACTCCCCCTCGCGGTTCTGACCGCGGTCTACACAGCCTACTTGTTTGCGCAGGCGAAGGCACGCGACATGTGGCAAAACCCTTTGCTGCCGCCGCAGTTAATGGTCCAGGCGCTGTTGGTTGGCTCGGCGGCACTCTTACCTTTCGCAGTTCGCCTGGAGCCGGCAACGCAGCTTGATCGCGGAGGTGCCCTGCCCGTGCTCTGGATCCTCGCCATCACAAGTTTGTTGCATGTGCTCATGATCTGGGGCGAAGTTTCACTAACGCATACGACAGCCCATGCTCGGCTTGCGGTTTGGGAAATGGTGAGTGGACGTTACAAGAGCGACTTCTGGGTCGGCTTGGTGCTTTCGATTCTCGGCGGGCTGATTCCCTGGCTCGCGTTGTTTGAGGTTGTCAGCACTTCGTTTGGTGTCGGCGCTGCGCCATTGGCTTTAATTGGATTGATGCTGTACGAGAACGCTTACGTGCAGGCCGGGCAATCAGTGCCCTTGGCGTGAGCGCTGGGGCGTATAACAATAGAGGGCCTCCCGAAATCAACGGCGTTAGAATAGGCATGTATCTTACTCTCAAGAATAGAGCAAACCACCTCACGAAAGGAATTACCAATGAGCTTTGAACAAATGCAGTCCACCATGCAGTTCATCGTCGAGCAGCAAGCGCAGCACGCTGTCCTGATGCACAAGTATGAAGAACGAGTGGGACGGTTGGAGGATGCCTTCGTCACGCTTACCGAGCTGGCGCGCAACGCAGACGAACGAATGGATTCGGCGGACAAACGAATGGATTCGCTTGACGAGCATCTGAAAACACAGATTGAAAGTCTTCACGCTTATCTACGGGCTCAGAGCGAAGGCTTTTACGCTCATCTCGCCGCAAGCAAGGCGGACTTTGATGCTCGTCTCGCCGCCTCCCGGGAAGAGTTTGACCGGCATCTCAACGAATCCACAGAGAGGGGCAGGGCGATCGATCAGAGGCTGGACAAGCTGTCCGATCTCGGGAAGCGAGACGTGCGACGACGGAACGAAGAACTATGACGGGGGTAACTAAGAATGAAAACCAAACTTCTAATCCTGGCTTTAGTTTTCCTGATCACTTCAGTCTCAACTGTGAGCGTTGACGCTCAAAAACTCGCCCCAGGTGGGCGGCGCACTGTGGCTGTCACGTTTGACGATCTGCCGGTTATATCTTCACGTCACGAACTGACAACCCAGACGACCATCACTCGCAAACTGCTCCACGCCATTAAGTCGAATCAGGTTCCCGCGATCGGATTCGTAAACGAAAATAAGCTCCTCACGAATGACCAGCGGGACGAAAAACGGGTGGCGCTTTTACGAATGTGGCTCGATGCAAATCTGGAACTGGGCAATCACACCTTTTCTCATCCCGATCTTCATCGCATCCCAATCGATACTTTTAAAGAGGATGTGATTCGCGGTGAGGAAGTTACCAGCAGGTTGCTTAAAGCTAAGGGCAGGGCGTTGCGCTATTTTCGTCATCCGTTTCTGCATGCCGGGAACAACATCGAGACCAAGCGCAAATTGGAAGAGTTTCTGGCGGAACGCGGCTATCGCATTGCGCCGGTAACCATCGATAACTCCGAATGGATCTTCGCGAGTGCTTATGAGAAAGCCCTGGTGCGTGGTGATAAGCAAATGGCGAAGCGCGTCGCTGAAGCTTACATTCCTTATATGGAGAAAAAGTTTGCTTACTTCGAGCAGCAGTCGATGGCACTGTTTGGTTATGAGATGAAGCAGGTTCTGCTACTCCACGCCAACGCGCTGAACGCCGACTACTTCGACAAGCTGGCTCGGATGATCAAGAAGCGCAGCTACAAATTCATTTCCCTTGATGAGGCGCTCACAGATAAGGCTTACACCTCGCCTGACACGTATGTCGGACCTGGCGGCATCACCTGGATTCATCGCTGGGCAATAACTGCGGGAAAAGGCGATGACTTTTTCCGAGGCGAGCCGCGAACTCCCTCCTTCGTGATGAAGGAAGCAGGGGTCGCGGCAGAGTAGTGTTAGTCCATCGGAGCCCACGCAGTTTGCTTTCTGGCTCTCATTCACACCGCGGCTTTAGCCCGGTGTCAACAGGAAGCTCCGAGACTCGGAACCGTTTGAACGGTTTTTCTTTGAGAACCGGTAACGTGGCTTGCCCAAGAAACCGTTGAAACGGTTCAGGAGATTTAGAGCGCTTCACCACCGGGCTAAAGCCACGGTGTGACTGAGAAGGAGAGTAATTGATACGGGCCGAACCAAGCCAGACAGTTTTTCCCGAGATCTAACCAGTGGACTTCATCTCTGCATTCAAGAGCGAGTTGTTTCGGCCTCTGGCCACCCTGGGCGTTCCGGGCGGCGTCGCAATCGGTCCTTATGTACTGGTGGTGGGTTATTACTTTCCAGGAGTTACCTCCTTTTGGAGGGAGCATCCCTCAGCGTTTGTGGCAATCTTCGTGATTTGTATTGTCGCGGTCGGGTTAATTGTGGAGGACTTGGGAGCTTTCATAGAACGCGACTTTTGGGATAG
>JAIVJP010000110.1 GCA_020199975.1 Acidobacteriota bacterium | reverse complement strand
GGTCTATACAATAGACCTAACGAGTGGCCGTGGACCTACTTCTTTTTGATCTTGCTCAACGGCTTCTTCCTTGTCTTTCGAGCCGGGCGAGCTCTGGGCCTTGATGCATTGATTGCTCCGCGGACTGCACCCACCGGGGGATTCGTTAAACGGGTAGTCTGGTGGATTTCGTGAGCGCGGATATCTCGCCTGCGAGGCTGGCGGTTGAGTTTGTCTAGTTGTTACTCAGAAAGTCCTGTCTTGAGATAAACTCACGCCACGACCATCAGATTTTGTCGCTGCAGAGCCAGGTAAATGTCCTTCGATAGAACAAAAGTATCTGAACCCGGAAACGCATCGACGCCCGGGTTCGCACTTGGCCTCGGACTAACAAACGAATGTGATCTCGCGTGCTCCTTCTGCTATCGCGATCCCACGCGCATTGATCGACTGACACTTGATGAAGTGCGCGCGGTGATGAACCGTCTTCCTGTTCGCTCGGTGAATCTCGGCACGGGCGAGAATGGAATGCACCCGGATTTCCTCTCGATCATCGACTTCCTGCGAGCACAACCCATCAAGCTTACAATAACGTCGAACGGCCACAGCATCGCGATTCTCGACGACGAACACGTTCGCGCGTTCCACGATGTGGAATTCTCGCTGGACTATCCGACCGAAGTGGAGCAGGACGCTCAACGCGGCGCGGGAAACTGGACTTTGATCCGCGAGCAGGCAGAGCGCTGCCGTCGTCTGGGTGTGCCGGTTACGATCATCGCGGTGATGATGAAATCGAATTACCTTAAACTCGCCGAGGTTGCCCACGTCGCCAAGCAGATGCGGGCGCCCTTGCGGGTCAATGTGTATCAATCGGTAAGGACTGATGCGTATGCCTTAACTTACGAGGAATATTGGGAAGGCTTTCGCCGTCTGTTTGCCGAGACTTTAGTGATCGCGATTGGCGAACCGTTGGTACGGGCGATGGCAGGTTTGCCGCCGCCTGAGACAGAGTGCGGCTGCGGAGTAGCTACGGTACGAGTAACGCCGCGTGGCACTACGCAGCCGTGCGTGTATTGGCCCGGCGTCGGCGAGCCACTATCACATCTGCTCCACGCTGGCGAAGACATTCGGCACACACCCTCATTCGTTGCGGCTCGCATGCTGCCTCAGGCATGCGAACCGTGCCAATTTCGGGAAACATGCCGGGGAGGATGTGCCGGACGGCGAGTCCTGCATGGGGCTTTGGACGAGCCGGACCATTATTGCCCGATCGTGCGAGGTGAGCGTCCTCGATTAGAAATCGAAATGACGCCGATGCGCGATCTGCCCAAGCTTGGCAGCGCTTGCACGACGGTGGTAATCGCACGTGACTAATTAAGCCCTGCTAACCATCGCTCAGCGACGCTCCGTCGCCACCCGTGCCAGCGTCGCCAGAATGCGCGCTCCAGCCATAGACGTACCGCGCAGCGTTCCGGAAACCTTCGACTCTCCTCCAGCACGACGGCGATGGTTCACGGGCACTTCGAGGATGCGCAGGCCCGCACGAGCGGATCGCATCTGCATCTCCAGATTCCAACCGTAGGTCTGCTCGCGCATCCCGAGAGATTCAAGCGCCTCGCGGCGAATGGCGCGGAAGGGACACATATCCGTATAGCGGACACCGTAAAGCGCGCGAAGGAACAATCCGGCTGCTCGTCCGGCAAAGACCTGCTGGAGGTTCAGGCTGCCGGGCTCGCGACGCCCTCGCGTGCGCGAGCCGATAACAAAATCGTAAAGCCTTTGCTTGATCGGCTCGACGAGGTGATCCATCAGTTCGGGGCAATCGCTACCGTCACCATCAAGAAAAACGACGATCTCACAATCAGGAGAAAGGGCTTGAACTCCGGCGGCACAGGCGCGGCCGTAACCCTGACGTGTTTCCTCAACGACGCGTGCGCCCGCGCTGCTCGCGCGTTCGGCAGTACGATCTTCGCTGCCATTATCTACGACAATAACTTCATTTGCCGTCGCAGGCGGGACACCGCGAACGACATCAGCGATAGTTTCTTCCTCGTTAAGGGCGGGAATAATGACGGAGACTCTCATCAGCTCTCTCGGTCCTTCCTACGCCGAAACACTTCCCCTAGCAAGCTTGTCCACGCTGCCTTTTCGCGCGACGGCCTGAACCGGGGAGCTAACTTTGCACATTGTTGTCTCAAGCTCTTCAGAAATCGGGCATCGGTTTCTGCGCGCAATAGGAGTTGTGCAAGGTGACTCGTGTCGCCGATCTTGAAATAGCCTGGATAATCGTCACCTAGTATCCCGACATTTCCCGGTATGCGTGAGGCAAGTACGGGCACACCCGCCACGATTGCTTCCGACAAAACGTTCGCTCCTCCCTCCATTTTCGAAGACACAACACATGCCCTGCACCGGAAAAGCACCTGGCGTCCGCGCCAATGAGGCAACTCGCCAAGCCAACGGTAGCGAGCATTCGCCTTCATTTCTTCATGCGCACGAGTTGTCATGAGGTTTGTCATCGCGCCTCCTACCTGAGTGACGCGAATGCGCGACCATGACGGCAGCAGTCGCGCCGCCATCGCTGCGCGAAAGGGATCTTTCACGTTACGAAGGTGACCGATCACACAGACATTAAAAGATCCTGGAGAGGATGACGGTTCCTTGTGCTTTTGCGGTGACCTCATTTCAACTGACTGATAGATGAGCCGTACTTTATCGCGCAATTGCGCATCAAGCTCGTCGCGGGCTTTTGGCTGGAGCACGATGATGCGCGTGGCGAGTTTAAGCGATTGTTGAGCGTGCTTGCTCTTTTGCAGATCGCGATACAGATCAGTGCCCGTGAGCGCAACAATGATTGGCCTGTCTCGATGCTCTCGCTGGAAGAGCTTTACGGATTGGTGACTGCGGCGGGCGTGCAGGGCAATCAATAAATCGAGACTTTCTGAGTGGTACTCCTGAAGGATACTGACGCCGTGGCCCAGGCTTCTCAAAATCCGTGCCCAGCGAAGGGCTGTCACCCGATTGCCGTATCTTGATCGAGGAGGGGCAGGAGTGACGATTCCGATTCTCATCTGACTCAGATCGGCTCCAAGGTCCTGGCGGCTGGCGCTTGCTCCACCTGCAAGGCACAGGTGCGAAATCCGGCCCAGACGTCCCGACGGTCGGGCGTGTAGAAGTTGCGATAGGCGTTGCGAATCAATTGTGAACGCGTTACCCAACAGCCGCCGCGGAGTACCTTGTGATCACCAAACCACGGCTGCGAGTACTCTTGGTAAGGCCCGGGAGCAAACCCAGGATATGGGCCAAACGTGGTTGCGGTCCATTCCCAGACATTCCCGATCATCTGCCGGCAACCGAAGGCGCTATCGCCTGCGGGCAGTGCGTCAACCTTGATGCACCCCATCGCTCGCCAATCGAGATTGGCCCGCTCGCGTGTAGGCGGATCGTCACCCCAGGGGAACGCACGTTTGGACGCTGCAAGGCCTCGACCTTCAGCCGTTGGCTCTCCGCTCGCTGCCAACTCCCACTCGGCTTCCATCCGCAGGCGTCTTCTGGCCCAGCGGCAGTAAGCGTCGGCCTCGTACCAGTTGACGTGGATGACTGGTAGTCGCTCTGCAAGCGGTACCCACGAATCGAAGTTGCGGCGCAACCAGCGCCCGTGTCCCTCACAC
>JAIVJP010000109.1 GCA_020199975.1 Acidobacteriota bacterium | reverse complement strand
CGTTATGGAAACGGTCGACCGACCCTGACCTTCCATGCAGCCACGTGCCGTAGCTGCGAAAGGTGATCAGATAAGCAAGAGGAATATGGTCCGCTTGAAACTCGCTGTGAGGATTCATCATTGGCTCCTAATGTGAGGTTAGGGTTCGGCCATCGAATTGTAACTTCAAGTGCCAGGTTACACATTGTTACTTGAAACCAGCATCCGGTCGCTACCGCTCCCGGTTCCGTAACTTGAGCGTAGCATCCGGTCGCTACCGTTCCCGGTTCTGTAATTTTGAGCTTAGCCGCTGATTAGCCGAACACCAAACAACCCCAGCAGGCCATACCCGCTGGGGTGGAAGACAACGGCGCTTTGGATTTACTCGTCGCTCGACCGTGGCCTATTATCTTCACGCTATCCAAACGTTAGGTTGTGAACTCGAGGGTTCGAGCCACAGACAAATGTTTCGGTCCAGCAGTAGAACCGATACCACCTGCCAACTATGAAAGGAGCGATTCTGCGTTGCAGATTATTCGGAAACTATTTGCAATTAGTTACTCAAGTATCATTTTTCTGTTCATCTGCTGCGGTCTCGCTTTGATCTTCTTTGCCGCACTGGAGCTTTGGCATGGACTCAACCCCAGCGGGACGTTGCCGCTAAGGGGCCGGTTCAATTCTGTTCTTGAGGGTATTGGGTTATTGACCATCGCGGTGGTTGCTCTGGAACTCGGGCAGACGATCCTGGAAGAGGAAGTGCAGCGAAAAGTGCAGGTGAGCGCGCCCACGCGCGTCCGGCGGTTTTTGTCGCGGTTTATGGTTGTTGTCGTCGTGGCGCTTTCAATAGAATGCTTGGTGACTGTCTTCGAGCTCGCTCATGAGGATCCATCACGGTTGCCGCAGGCGGCTGCTATCGGGGTCGCGGCAGGGGTGCTGCTGGCTGCCTGGGGCGTATTCATCAAATTGAACAAGAGCGCCGAGGAGTTAGAGCCGGAGGCGATGGCGGAGGCTAAGAGCGAGGATCACCAGGTCAAGCCGTAAGTATACCGCACGCAAGCACGACAGCGTCACTTGCTCGCGCTGGGGCAGTAGCTCCCGAGACGATGGCTTTCTGGGCAGTAGCCCGACTGTTGGAGGGCTCCTCAAGGACACCCCAGACTCTGCAGACACCTCGAACAACCAACTCGTCATGCACCCATCTTGCAAGCCCTCCTCAACAGTCGGGCTACTGCCCCGCTCGCTATGCTCGCGGTCGATTTGGTCAATCATCAAGCTCGGAGACACGCAACTGCTAAGCATGACAGCGCTACTCGCGCGCCGCGGCAGTAGCTGCGGGACCGTGGAAAGGTTCTTCAAGGTTTTTGATAACCGAGCACCCGCGCTTTAAGTTGAGCTGTGCGCGGGTCTTGTTCAAACGTTACCCATCCTTCGCGAGTCGCATGGCGCGGCAGGAAAGCGACATCGAGTTCCCCGCGCGCTTTCTCTTCACCGCCCCTCTCCAACACCACTTCGATGCGCACCCCCTCGGCTGTTTCATCGCCGTGATTAACCACTGCCACGGGCACAATGAAATTGAACTGACGTTGTTCCGGTATACCCAGACGAACTTCGAGACGTGGTGGGTCGTCGCCCATCGAGGCGCCGGTGTATATGAGATAACCGAGCGTCGAGGCAACCAATATAAGCCCGAAGGCAAAGACAACCCACTCCAACCAATTCTTTTGTATCTTTTTCATTGCAGCAATAGCCTTCCCGCAGATGCGCCGAGTGTGGCAGCTACGCCGAGCACTACGGTCTGAGCCAGAGCAGTGAATAGTGTGACCCCTTCAAAGCGACCGAAGAACCAGAGAAGCAGCGCCGAAGAGCTTAGCGCAATTGCGTAGGTAACGAAGGTGCCCAGCAAAATAACAGTTGGATGATCTGCGCGAACAAACTCCGCCGCGCCTTTGAAGTCGCTGTAGTGCAGAATTAGGAATGCAATCAAAAGCGAGAATATTGCTAGTCCCATTAACCTCACCCATGACGTTTCAATAGCAAGAATGACGACCTCTTCCGTCGGTGCAATGTTTGCGGCAAAGAGAACGGCGCCGCAGAGGGCAAAAACCATCTGGCCACCGAAATGAATTTCATTCTTGTTCGAACTTCCTCCCAAACCCTCGTCTTCTTTGCCACCAGCGCCAAGCTGCGCAGTGCCGATTGAAACGCCGATTGCTACGGTCATGGCTTCCACCACAATCATTCCGGCAATCTCAATAGCAGACATTCCATAGGTAATGCGTCCCAGAAGAAATAGAAGCAGGGCACCAAGAAAAAGCCCGATGCCCATCTCTTCGACGGAGTCGATTGCGACTTCTGTCATGCTCGAATCAAGTCGCAAGCCTGCATAGCGGTTGTATCCTAGCAATAAAATGAAGGTTGTCAGTACATAGGCTATCAGCCGATAAGGATGCGCTATAAATCCGGCCCACCAGACTTCCATCGTGTACAACAAAGGGAGGCTGAACATTAACCCGCCAGCCACCCCACGTCCGTACTCCTGCAAGGATTCAGTAACCGAGCGATCTATTGTATTTGCTGCCTTGCGACGAGACATAAAAATCGTGACGTGCAAACAACGAAAGCTTCGGAAGGCGTCCGCGACGTACTAAAACGACTCAACAAACTTGTGGGGGATTTGAAACTGCAGAATAACCGCTTCTACGGCCTTGGGCAAACAAAACTATCAAAAGCATAAAGACAAGGACTTGGAACTGGATTACTAGCGGAACTCCCCCCGGGCATTACCAATATGACACGGAGTTTTCACTTCGGTAACTGCCGGCCATGTTTGACCTCGAGAGCACAAAAATTTAGCATAGTGGCTAGTGGTTGCCGCTTTATACGTGCTCTTAGTTGTTCTGCTTGTCCTGGCGAACGGCTTTTTTGTGGCCTCAGAGTTTGCCCTGGTTGGTGTGCGCCGCTCGCGGATTGCAGCCCTGGTCGAGGGAGGTAATCGCCGCGCGAAGCTCCTGCTCGAACTAATCGACCACCTGAACGCCTATATCTCTGCGACCCAACTTGGAATCACAATGGCCTCTTTGGCGTTGGGATGGATTGGCGAGCCGGTGTTTGCCCATTTGCTGGAAGAGCCGCTTAAAGGCCATGTCTCGGACGCAGTACTTCATACCATCTCATTTACGCTGGCTTTTACGATCATCACGTTTCTGCACATTGTTCTGGGCGAGCTTGCTCCGAAAACTCTGGCACTGGAACGAGCGGAAAAAGTGTCGCTGGCGATAGCCCGGCCACTCCACATTTTCTACAAAGTATTCCATTGGCCCATCCGCGTGCTCGACTGGGCGGGCACGCGCACGGTCAGACTATTTGGCCTTCATCCTTCGGGAGAACATGCTTCGATCTATAGTGCGGATGAACTGCGTCAACTCATAAGCATCTCGCGTGATAGCGGGCACCTTAAACCCGACGAACAAAAACTGATCAACCGCGCCTTCGACTTTAGTGAGGCGGAAGTGCGCGAAGCGATGATCCCAAGGACAAGGGTATCCGCCCTGTCCCTTTCGGCGTCCTTGCGGGAAACAACGAAAATGTTTAGCGTCACAGGATACTCACGAATGCCCGTCTATAGGGAAAGAATGGACAACGTAGCCGGCATAGTCTTTCGCAGAGACATTGAAC
>JAIVJP010000384.1 GCA_020199975.1 Acidobacteriota bacterium | reverse complement strand
GCCGGTCTTGCGATGGCCGCAATACCGGATCGAGCAGCGCAGATGAAATCTCGCGCATCCCCGCGAACCACCAGAAGCTCTCTTCCAGAGCGTATAGATATGTAAAATCTTTCTCCTGCATACTTTCTCTCATATCGTGCTGGTCTCATAAACGCAAGCTGTGACCGGGGAAGAAGAGACTGCAAAAGTCGCGCGGTTCACAGCGCCATTGACATAACTTTCAGTTAAGTGGTTTGCAGGAATAAGACTCTGTTGAGATGAATCCGACGGTCGCGTCCTGAGCGAGAGGAAGTGGCTGGTTGTCTAAACCGAATAGACGCCTGTGCGGAACAGTGGTAGGTTGTAGCCCCATGAGCACCACTACACTAATAATCATTATCGTCGTGCTACTCCTACTCTTCGGCGGCGGCGGCTACTACTACCGCCGTGGGCGATAAGGACGACCGCGCAAGAGGGAACTAGTACTCTAAGTGGAGGCGATTTGCTTTTATGATGGCCTCTCTTTCGTCCTGTCTTTAGTTCGTCAATTCTTTAAAATCGACAACCTGTCCCTAGCAAAAACTTGATTTGGGCAGCCCTACCAAAACCGTCCAGATTCTCGGCCAACAATTCGCAACGTTTGTTTCCTAACTAACCGATAACCTAAGAACCGGACTGGTTGTAGAATGCCGAATGGAATAATCATGCAGGAGCAAGACCAGACAAGATTTCAGCAGGCCCAACAGGCGGCTGCGGCGTGCGAGCGGTTGCTCAAGGAGCGGTATGGCGTGCGCGAGGTCCATCTGTTTGGCTCGCTGGCCGGGCAGAGCCCTTGGCATTCGCGCTCGGATATTGATCTTGCTGTTGAAGGGCTTGCCCCTGACAGATACTTTCGCGCTCTGTCAGAGTTGTGGGATCTGTTGCCTGAGGGAATGGAACTCGACCTGGTCACGCTGGAGGACGCACCACCAGAACTCGTCGCTCGGATAAGCTCGTCATCCATCAACCTGTCTGCAATGAAAGACGTTGCCGCAGAACTCGCCACGCAAGTACAGGAGGTTAAGATGTCAGCGGATGCTCAAAGCCAGTCCTTGAAAGAGGATATTCAAGACCAACTGGCCAGTCTTGCTCGCATCGCCGAAGAGGCGAAACAGTTGTTGCACCGTCTGCCTGGTGAACCTACGTTCGTTGAGATCCGCGCAGCGGGCAGTATTGTTCACGACTTCTACTCAGGCGTCGAGCGAATATTCGAGCGCATCGCTGTGACCCTGGGGCCAGGGCTTCCCGTTGCTGGTCCTGGCTGGCATACCGTTTTGCTTCAGTCCATGGAAACGCCGGCCCAGGGAATTCGTCCCGCAGTCATTGATCATGATCTTGCTCGACAACTACTGGATTACCTGCGCTTCCGTCATCTCTTTCGGCACTCTTACGGCTATGAGCTCCAATGGGAGAAGCTACGACCTTTGATTGAAGGCCTGGAGGGTGCGCTCGTGATGCTGCGTGAACAGATCGAGCAATTCATCAGTAGGTACGTCGTCAAATAGAGGTCCTGATCCGGGTCGAGTCGGCCGGGGTAGCGGTGTGGGATGTCTTCGAACGCGAAGGCGGCTTCGCCGAGATGTTCGGGATCGAGCCCAAGTTTCCCTACGTGCTCGGCTCCGATGGAGCGGGAACAGTCGCCGCTGTCGGCGAAAAGGCCAGCCGCTTCAAGGAAGGCGACCGTGTGTACGCGGCCGCCCTCACAAACCCCAAGGGCGGGTTCTACGCCGAGTACGCCGCGGTGAAGGCCGACAACGTCTCACACGTTCCCGACAAGCTGACAACCGAGCAGGCGGGCGTCATGCCGAGCGACGCGCTGACCGGGCTCCGCGGCCTGGACGAGATACTGGGTCTGAAGCAGGGCGAGACGCTGATGATCTTCGGCGCCAGCGGCGGCATCGGACACCTGGCCGTGCAGCTCGCCAAGAGGATGGGCGCACGCGTGTTGGCGGTGGCTTCGGGGGATGACGGCGTCGCTCTTGCACGGCGGCTAGGTGCCGACGTCGTCGTGGAAGGGCACACCGGTGACGCGGCGGCTGCCGCGCGCGAGTTTGCCCCGGACGGCCTCGACGCCGCCATTGTCACTGCCGGCGGTGAGGCGGCCGATCGGGCGCTAAAAGCAGTCCGCGACGGAGGTCGAGTCGCCCATCCCAACGGCGTGATGCCCGCGCCGAAAGCCCCGCCCGGCGTGCGGCTCAGCAGCTATGACGTCGAGCCCAATCAGGAGGCGATCGACAAGCTCAACCGCCTGATCGAGGCCGGCCCGTTTGAGGTCCACGTCGCCCGCACCTTTCCTCTCGATAAGGCTGCGGAGGCGCATCGCGCGCTCGACGACCATTACCTTGGTAAGCTCGCCCTGAGTCCGCGTTGAATATGGGTTCCTGCGACGAGACCATCTCCCAGTTGCCGGAAGTCGATATTCTTGTTAACAACCTAGGCATCTACGAGGCTGTTGGGTTTTTTGATGAGAGCGACGAAGATTGGCATAAAGGTCTCCCCGGCTCCCGAGATGGCTCACTACAACGCAACCAAAACCATGCTGTTGGGAATTTGACGCGCATTGGCCGAATTAACCAAACAGACAGAGGTGACAGTAAATTCAGTGCTCCCCGGACCCACGCGCACTGAGACTGTCGAGAAGTTCATCATGTCCATGGGCGTTTAGTCCGTTCTGTCCGCTTATTTCCTGATCCTCTCAGTTGTTTTAACCGTCTTTAGAGATGCCAGTTGAGCTTTCGCGGGTGAGCCCAGCAGAGAGCGGCAGAGCTTGAGGTTGTGTGTTGCGTCATCAAACTCACCGTCCGCCTGTCTCAATGCAGTCTCGAATTCTCGCTTGGCTTCTGGCAAACGCCCCATCCTTGCCAGCGCCACGCCGAGGTTATTATGGCTGGCCGGGAAACGATCCTTGGAGCGGGCGATGGCTTCCCTAAAAGAAGCTGCCGCGGCTTCGTGATCGCCTTCGCCCATCATGAGCAGCCCTAACATGTAGTGAGCCGGCGCGTAGTTTCCGCCCGAGGTGACGATTGATTGCCTGAAAGCTTCCTTCGCTTCCGACAGCCGTCTTAAATCCTTGAGCGCGACGCCGAGTGCGTGGAGGGCCATCGGGTAGCGCCCCTTGCGCGCTACGACGGCTCTCTTGTAATAAACGATAGCCTCGTCGGTGCACCAGAGTTCGTAATAACAGACGCCGATGTTGTACAGCGACGTCGCATGAGACTCGCCCGCACTAAGCGAGAGATGACGATACTCCTCGATGGCGAGTTCATATTCTGCCTTTGCGTATTTTTCGTTACCACGCCGGATAGCGTCCAGCGCGTCCTCTTGGCCGGTTTGAGCTACGGTGACGCTGCCTAACAACGTCACCAGTAAGGTTGCTAACAGTAATCTCTTGTGCCTCATCGTTGTCTCCTCCACCGTCAGTGCTGAATTGAAGTGAGCGTACAGGCGGCAGAGCTTGCAGTCTTTCCCGTTATTGCTGGCGCTTAACTAATCTTGCTACCTGTCGGCAAAGGTTCGGTTGAGGTTGAAACTACGGCTGGAACATGAGGCGGTAGGATTGCGGCGTCGTTCCGGTGAGCCTACGGAAGAGTCGGGTGAAGTGGCTCTGGTGGCTGAAGCCTGACCGGGAGCTGACCTCGACGAGC
>JAIVJP010000108.1 GCA_020199975.1 Acidobacteriota bacterium | reverse complement strand
AGAGAGCAGCACGTTGATTTCCAGATCGGGACACTTCAGCTCCTCGGACGTCGTCGACGCATAAAATCCATCCCGCCGGTAATTGCGCTCGCTGGTCGAAAGCTTTTGCAACTGGCCGCTGGCAACGTGCTGATTGGTCATCAGCAGGCCGTTGGGCGACACGAAAGAGCCGGAGCCTCCGTCGTTCAAACGAATAGACGCTAGTCTTACGTGTTCAAGCCAGCCATCGGATGGTTCGAAGTTGTAGCGCTCCTTCCAATGCCTTCGCGGAGGATTGTCAAAAGTCCACATACCGTCGTCCGCAAACATAGGTAGCGGCGACACAACCATCACCAGGACAAACGCAAATGCCGAAATTCTCTTCATTGAACACTCCCTTGATCTCGTAGCGCCATGAGAACTTGTGCTTTGTTCTTTGTACTTTGTTCTTTGAGCTTAGAGCTTTGTTCTTGGTTCTTTGTAAGAGCTTCGGCCTAACCTCCAAGTTAGTTCCCAGCACAAAAACAAAGTTCAAAGCACAAAGAACAAAGTACAAAAATACAAGCCCAGACTTGCGTTGGCTCAACGCTGGAACCTGCGGTGCTCCTTTAGCCAGCAGCGATCCACCACAACCAACAGCCCGCCGTCGACGGCGCGTTGGGCAGCCGCGTGATCAATCACGCCTTCCTGCAGCCAGACTGCCTTTGCTCCGATAGCAATCGCGTCGTCAACAGCCCTACCGGCTTCGTCTGATCTTCTAAAGATGTCTACTAATTCAATCCCAGGGGGAACATCCGCCAACGAAGCATACGACTTATCACCAAACACTTCTGTCTCATTGGGATTGACAGGAATTACGTGGTAACCGTTTCGCCTCATGTAAGACGCTACGCCGTTAGAGGCCCGTGCGGGATTAGACGAAAGGCCTACGACGGCGATGGTCCGGCACTCGTCCAGGATTCTCTCAATCGTCTTTCTACCGTTAACCTCCAAGACTGCCCCCATGATCAATCTGAACTAACGAACCGCGGCGCTAACCGCGTGCAACTCCTGCAGGGAGCGAACTCTCACCGGCTGATCGCCACCAAATGCTCCCAGCGCTTCAACAATTGCCTGGGCGCCAGTCATGGTTGTCACACAGGGCACGTTGTATTGCAGTGCGGCGCGGCGAATCGCCTGCTCGTCAAAGTGAGAGACGCGTCCCAACGGGGTGTTGATAAGTAACGCCACATCTCCTCGTTTAATGTGATCTACGATGTTAGGGCGACCCTCATTAACTTTAAAAACCGTTTCGATTTTCAGCCCGACTTCCTTCAAGCGAGCTGCCGTCCCCAGGGTGGCCATAATTTCAAAACCAAGACGGGCTAGCCTGCGGGCAATAATGACCGACTGTCCCTTATCGGTGTCGTTGACACTAAGAAACGCGGTGCCACTGCGCGGGAGCGACAATCCGGCTCCCATCATGGCCTTACCGTAAGCCTCTCCGAACGTCTCGCCGATACCCATCACTTCACCGGTCGAATGCATCTCCGGTCCCAGAATGGGATCTACTCCGGCAAACTTTACGAACGGGAAAACGGGAGACTTGATGAAGAAACGACTGACGGTCAGATCCTCAGGCAAAGCAAAGTCAGCCAGAGGCTTGCCGGCCATAACCAGCGCTGCAACTCGAGCGATCTGAACTCCTGTTGCCTTGGAAACAAAGGGCACGGTGCGCGAGGCGCGAGGGTTTACTTCAAGCACGTACACCCGGTGGTCCTTGATAGCAAACTGGATGTTCATGAGCCCGCGCACTGAGAGCGCCGTCGCTAGCGTACGGGTGTAGTGACGCATCGTTTCTATGTGCTCCGGATCGATACGGACCGGCGGCAGCACGCATGACGAATCTCCTGAGTGAATGCCCGCCTCTTCGATGTGCTCCTGGATTCCGGCAATCACACAGGCTGTTTCATCAGCAAGCGCATCTACATCAAACTCCGCCGCCTGCTCGAGAAACTTGTCGATCAAAACTGGACGGTCAGGGGTAAAACCAACTGCGGTGCGCACATATTTATCAAGACTCTCTTCGTCATAAACGATGGCCATGGCGCGCCCACCCAGCACGTAACTGGGTCGCACTAACACCGGATAGCCAATCGTCTCGGCAATCTGCTTCGCGTCAGCAACCGTCGCCGCCATTCCGTTTGCAGGTTGCGGAATGCCTAACTCCTGCAACAATGCTCCAAACCGTTTGCGGTCCTCGGCGAGGTCAATCGATTCTGCGTTGGTACCGATTATCGGTACGCCGGCACGGTGCAAACGCATCGCCAAATTCAGCGGAGTTTGACCTCCAAACTGAACTATGACGCCCTCGGGTTTCTCCACATCAACAATATTCATTACATCTTCGAAGGTAAGCGGTTCGAAGTAGAGACGGTCAGAGGTATCGTAATCCGTGGACACTGTCTCCGGATTGCAGTTGACCATAATCGTTTCGAAGCCCGCCTCGCGCAGGGCAAAGGACGCGTGACAACAACAGTAGTCAAACTCGATTCCCTGCCCGATGCGATTAGGTCCCGAGCCAAGGATCATTATTTTGCGACGGTCCGTGGGCGCCGCCTCATCTTCTGATTCGAAGGTTGAGTAAAGGTAAGGCGTGAAAGATTCAAATTCAGCGCCACAGGTGTCGACCCGTTTGTAAACTGGAACAACCCCAACGCGCTTGCGAAAGGCGCGCACATCGTCTTCCGATCTTTCAGTCAAATAAGCAAGCCGGCGATCAGACAGCGCGGCCTCTTTGAAGGTGCGCAAAAGGTCTGCCGGGATTTCCTCGAGTTTCAACCCTTCAACGGCACGCTGAATCTCCATCACCTCTCGCAGCTGTTCCAGAAACCAGGGATCAATTCGCGACAAGCGATAGACCTCTGCTGTCGACCAGCCATGTTGAAGTGCATAAGTAATGTAGGAAAAACGCTGGGAGTTCGGACGCGCAAGCTTGCGTTGCAGCTCATCGTCAGACACGTCCTCAAGGCGCAAGGGCTTCACGGCCTCGAGCGATCGCAATCCTTTGAACAACGCCTCCTTAAATGTCCGGCCAATGGCCATCACCTCACCAACCGACTTCATTTGCGTGCCCAGCACGTCTTCCGCCTCGCGAAACTTCTCAAACTCCCACTTCGGTATCTTTGCTACCACATAGTCGATGGTAGGTTCGAACGAGGCCGGAGTCTTCCTGGTGATGTCGTTGGGAATCTCATCCAGCCTGTAACCAACGGCAAGTTTGGCGGCAATCTTGGCGATCGGGAAACCGGTGGCTTTGGAAGCGAGTGCCGAGGAACGCGACACGCGCGGGTTCATCTCAATGATTCGTACGTCGCCGTTCTCCGGGTTGACGGCAAACTGAATGTTCGATCCACCTGTTTCCACACCCACTTTGCGAATCACAGTGATGGCCATGTCACGCAACTTTTGATATTCGACGTCGGTGAGCGTTTGCGCTGGCGCAACTGTGATTGAATCTCCGGTATGCACGCCCATCGGATCGAAGTTTTCGATTGAGCAGATGATAACCACGTTATCCGCCAAGTCACGCATCACCTCGAGCTCAAACTCTTTCCAGCCCAGAATCGACTCCTCGATCAGGACTTCGTGCATCGGCGAAGCGGCCAAACCGGCGCGCACGGTCTCTTCAAACTCCTCGGGGTTATAA
>JAIVJP010000383.1 GCA_020199975.1 Acidobacteriota bacterium | reverse complement strand
TGATTATTCGAACTCATCATCACCACTCGCATCATCACGCTCGTCATCATGGGCGGCGGGGCAGCGCGTGGTTGTGGGAAGAGTTCAGGCAAGATTAACTTAGAGCACAATCCAACTTTCGCTAGATCCGCTGCCGAAGCAATTCGACAGCGGGTTTTTGTTATTACGCATCGGACCAGTCGCAAAGGAAATAAGCGTGTCAGAGTCATCATCGGGCATTCCCAGCGGCGTTCGTTATTTCTTCGGCGAAGAAGCGCATCTGCGACGCACCGTCGAGCACACGGCCATGTCTATCTTCAGGCGCTGGTCCTACGAAGAGATTACGCCGCCGACTATTGACTACTATTCGCTCTTTGAGCGGGGAATGGGTGCAACGGAGGCTCAACGCGCCTTCAGGTTTATGGATGTGGACGGCAGACTGCTGGCGCTAAGGCCTGACGTCACGTCCAGCATTGCCCGGGCGGCGGCCACCCTGATGGCCGGGCGAGAGAGGCCCTTGCGTTTCTCTTACGCCGCGCCGGTATTCCGGATGCGGGGAGAATCTGCCGCTGAGTGGCGGCGCGAATCAACGCAGATCGGATGCGAACTGATCGGCAGCGATGGCTCCCTCGCCGACATGGAAGTGCTGGCCATTGCGGTCGAGATACTTTCCGCCTTAAGGCTGGCTGGCTGTTGTAGGATCACCGTGAACAACCCGGAAGTCTTCAACGGCACTGTCGAGAATCTCCGTCTTGACTCCGCTGCCGGCGAAGAATTGCGACATCTGGTCGATACCCATAACTCAGGTGATTTAAGTTGCTTCCTGGCTTCGTACGCGCCGGTAAACGAAGGGCTGGAATTTGCCAGGCTCGTACACCTTTCCGGTAAAAATGAAATACTCCGCAATGCCCGTCGCGTGATTAGCAATGCGCGTTCGGTGGCCGCGCTCAAACGGCTCGAAGAACTGTGGCGTCTGATCGATTCGCTCGGTTTGGCTGAACATTTTGAGGTCGACCTGGGCGATGTCTCGCGTCTGGATTACTACACCGGCCTGATCTTCAAGATTTACGTTGCCGGAGTGGGAACCCGAGTCGGCAGCGGCGGCCGATACGATCAATTGACGGCGAGTTTCGGAAAGAGAGAAGCCGCCGTAGGTTTTGTTTTGGATTTGGATGTGCTCACGGACGCGATGCGCGCGAATCAAACAGCCTCGAGCTTCGCCGCGAATACCGAGGCTGCAGCGTCGTCGCTCAGCCCGGAGTCTTTAAGGACACCGCTTCGCGAACAGCTTGAGCAGCTTTCGAAGATCAGGGCCGGCCAAAGCGAGCGGGAGGCCGAGTCTTGCCAGAGTTAACCATTGCCATCGCGAAGGGACGTCTGCAATCGGAAGCGATCGATTTGCTGAAGCGCGCGGGGCTGCGCATTCCCGATGATGGTCTCGCTTCGCGGCGGCTCGCTCTGGAAGATGAATCGGGGTGTTGTCGCTTCATCTTCATAAAACCCGCAGATGTGCCGGTCTATGTCGAGCACGGCATTGCCGATTGTGGCATCGTAGGACGTGACGTCTTGCTGGAATCGGAAGCCGATCTCCTGCAGCCGCTGACGCTGGACATTGGGCGCTGTCGCATCGTCGTCGCCGCGCCCACGAACAATCTAAGTAACGGGTTCGGAACGGTACGAGTTGCAACTAAGTATCCGCGCATCACGGCGAGACATTTTGGCGAGCATGGCCAGCCAGTTGAGATCATCGAGTTGTCAGGATCGGTCGAGTTGGCGCCGGTGCTGGGACTGGCGGATTACATCGTCGATCTGGTTGAGACCGGCGCCACGCTGCGCGAGAACGGATTGCGGATCGTCGAAGTCATCGCCGAATCCTCCGCTCGCTTTGTCGTCAACCGCGCGAGTTATCAGTTGAAAGCAAAGACGATGGCGAGATTGATCGGGGCGATAACAGAAGTCAAATGATTGAACTGATCCCAAACAGAGACAAGGAGCGGGTGGATTCGACGCTGCGACGCATTCGCGCGCGCAACGTCGCGCTGGATTCCGCGCTGATGGCCGAGGTTGCGACGATCGTCGAGGACGTACACACGCGCGGCGACGCGGCGCTAATCGAGTATGCCGCGCGCTTTGATGGCCGCTCGCCGCAACCGGCGGACTTAAGAGTCAGCGAAGCGACGCTTCGAGAAAGCGCGAGTCGCGCGGACGCCTCAGTAAGCGAAGCCTTGCGCGAGGCGGTTGCCAGGGTCCGTTGCTTTCATGAGCACGAACAGCAGGCGTCCTGGGAAATCGAGCGACCGAACGGCGTCCGTCTCGGTCAGCGGGTAACTCCGATTGAAAGCGCCGGAGTCTACGTTCCCGGCGGCGGCGCCGCATATCCGTCCTCCGTCGTTATGAACGTCGTGCCGGCGCAAGTAGCGGGAGTTGAGCGCATCGTGGTAGCGACACCGCCCCGCGCGCTGTATGAAACTCCGGCCGTCGCCGCAGCGCTTAGTGAACTCGGGATTGAGGAAGTCTACGCTGTGGGAGGGGCCCAGGCGATTGCCGCGCTTGCCTACGGAACGGAGACAATTCCGGCGGTGGACAAGATTACCGGCCCCGGAAACAAATACGTGGCAGCGGCGAAGAAGCTGGTCTTTGGAGTCGTCGGCATTGATTCAATCGCCGGTCCCACCGAGGTGGTTGTGATTGCCGACGAAACGGCGCGCGCACAATTCGTCGCTGCGGACCTGCTGGCCCAGGCGGAACACGCCGAAGATGCCTGCGCCATCCTGATCACTTCGAGCGAGACGCTGGCCCATGAAGTTGGTAGTGAAATAAGAAGACAAATCGGCTCGCTGCCGAGGCGCGAAATAATCGGGCAATCGCTGAAACAGTTTGGCGCGATCATTCTGGTAGAGGACGTAAAGGAAGCTTGCGCGCTCGTTAATGAGATAGCGCCGGAGCACGTGGAAATCATGACTCGCGACGTCGAGCAGATCGCGGCGCAGATCAGAAACGCGGGCGCAATCTTTTTTGGCGACCATTCACCGGAGGCGGTCGGCGACTATCTGGCCGGTCCAAATCACGTGTTGCCAACCTCACGCGCGGCGCGATTCTCTTCCGGGCTTGGTGTTCATGACTTTATCAAGCGGACTAACACGGTGAAGTTCTCGGCCGTGGAGACAAAGCGCACGGCGCCGATGATCGCGGCGTTGGCGCGCGCGGAAGGACTCGAGGCCCACGCGCGCTCAGCCCTGATAAGACTGGATTATTAACCATGGCAGACGCTCTCAGCATCATCAAGCCATCCGTGCGGGCGCTACGGGCCTATTCGCTGCGCCCTGATCGCGCGCGCGTGAAGCTCAACCAGAATGAAAATCCCTGGGAGGCGCCTGGGATCAAAGATGAGACTTTAAGGCGGCTCGCCGACCGGCGCTGGTCGCGTTATCCGTACTTCGATCCAGGAGCTCTGCGTGAAAGATTAGCTGAATTCGCTGGTTGGAAAGCCGGCGGCATCATCGCCGGGAATGGGTCTAACGAATTAATTCAGGCGCTCATGATGGTGACCGTGGCTCCGGGAACGCGTGTGCTGATTAGCGAGCCTACGTTTGCGCTCTACCGGCAGATAACGACCGTGCTCGGAGGCGAGGTGATCAGCGTTCCGCTGACATCGCAACTGACTTATGACGTAGCAGCGTTGCGGGAGACAATCCATGCG
>JAIVJP010000382.1 GCA_020199975.1 Acidobacteriota bacterium | reverse complement strand
GTCAAACAGGGCGCGACGATGTGACCCCTTCAGGGTCAGGTGTTTTTCTTTCGCCTATCCGTGGGCGTCGCGCAACGCTCGCCCACGGCTATGAACTTAGATCCCTCCGGGATGATGTAGATAAAGAATCATGGTTCCTGAAATCGGACAATTCGCATTAATCATTGCTCTCCTGCTGGCGTTGACGCAGGCAATCCTTCCGATGATCGGAGCCAGCCGCGGTAAGCAATCGTGGGTGGCCGTCGCTGCTCCGGCGGGACAAGCACAGTTCATCTTCGTCGCGATTGCCTTCTGCTGTCTTGGATATTCCTTCATCACCAACGATTTCTCAGTTCTTAACGTCGCCACCAACTCCAACTCCCGATTGCCGCTTCATTATCGACTGGCGGCAACGTGGGGATCGCATGAGGGCTCGCTCCTGCTGTGGTCCTTAATGCTCGGTCTCTGGACTACGGCGGTAACGCTCTTCAGCCGTCATCTTCCAGACGATATGGTTGCGCGCGTCTTGAGCGTGATGGGCGTAATTAGCGTGGGCTTCCTCTTGTTTATGCTGCTCACCTCGAATCCTTTTGCTCGCTTGCTCCCCGCAGCGGCCGACGGTCGGGATCTAAATCCCCTGCTCCAGGATCCTGCGATGGTGATCCACCCACCGATGCTCTACATGGGCTACGTGGGCTTTTCCGTAGCTTTCGCTTTTGCCATCGCCGCATTGATTGGGGGTAGGTTAGATGCCACCTGGGCTCGTTGGTCGCGGCCGTGGACGACCGTTGCTTGGATATTTCTGACTTGCGGTATCGCTCTCGGCAGTTGGTGGGCCTACTACGAGCTTGGCTGGGGCGGCTGGTGGTTCTGGGATCCGGTTGAGAATGCTTCGTTCATGCCGTGGCTGGTAGGTACGGCTTTGATTCACTCATTGGTGGTCACCGAGAAGCGCGGCGGGTTCAAGAGTTGGACGGTGCTGCTAGCTATCTCTGCTTTTTCGCTAAGCCTGCTCGGAACATTTCTAGTACGTTCCGGCGTGCTGACTTCCGTGCATGCTTTTGCCACTGACCCGAAACGCGGCATCTTCATTTTGGCTTTTCTTACGTTGGTGATTGGCGGTTCTTTATTGCTGTATGCGTGGCGCGCCAAACAAGTCGGCCTGGGCGGTAAGTTCGATGTTGTCTCGCGCGAGTCGCTGCTGCTATCGAACAACGTACTGCTAGCAGTAGCCGCGGGCTCGGTGCTGCTGGGCACGCTTTATCCACTGATAATCGACGCGCTCGGAAGAGGCAAGCTTTCTGTAGGTCCGCCCTACTTCAACACTGTTTTTGTCCCGCTGATGGTACCGGCGATTTTCCTGATGGGCGTTGGTCCAATCGCGCGTTGGAAGCAGGCTAGCGTTCCCGAGTTGGCGGTACGCCTGCGTTGGGCATTTCTGGCCAGCGCAGCCACAGCATTGTTGCTCCCATTCGTGTTCGGCGAATGGAAACCACTGGTCAGTCTCGGGCTACTACTCGCGAGCTGGGTTATCGCCACCGCCGCGGTGAACCTTTGGGATCGCGTCAAAACCACCTCCGGCCAGTTGACTGTCTGGCAGAAACTGCGAATGCAGAGTCGGAGTTACTACGGAATGCAGTTCGCCCACCTTGGAGTGGCTGTGTTCATCATCGGGGTGACCTTGGTCACCGGTTATCAAGCGGAGAAAGATGTTCGGATGAGCGCAAGCGATACGGTGAACGTCGGTGGTTACGACTTTCGGATGAAGGGAGTAACCGACGTCATGGGTCCAAACTACCGGGCAGCGCGTGCCCAGATCGAGATCACCAAGGATGGTGAGTATTTTCGCACGATGTATCCGGAGAAGCGTTCTTATTTGGTATCCGAGAATAAGATGACGGAGACGGCGATTGATATCGGACTATTTCGCGATCTCTATATCTCGCTGGGTGAGCCATTACCTGGTGGCGCCTGGAGCGTACGCGTTCATTATAAACCTTTTGTGAGTTGGATCTGGGGAGGTGCGTTGCTGATGGCCATGGGGGGCGGTCTGGCCGTGAGCGATCGTCGCTATGCGCTGGCCCCACGCAAACAACCTCAGGCTAAGACCATCGGTCGCAAAGACGAAACCGTGCCGAGTCTTGCCGCAGCATCAGTGAAAGTGGAGCCAGAGCGGTTAGCTCGATAGAGTTTCCCGCTCCGTAGGAGCCGCATGTTTATAGCATTGAGAACTCAATTGATTGCTTCGCTCCGTCAGGAGCGCAATGTCGCCCCGCTGGGGCTTGATGCCTTAAAAAGTGATTCTTAGCTATAAACATTCAGTGCCTAACGGACTTAGGAAGTCTTGTGCGAAGTGGCACCGCTCCCGCATATAGCTCACTTCGCGATCCTGTGCGACAGGCAGGCTGAAAGAGTTTCCAGTTAATTACATGCGAATCTGGCTGCCCCTATTGCTGTTCATTGTCCTGGTTGCCTTCCTGGCAATCGGCCTGGGACACGATCCCCATACAGTTCCCTCGCCACTGATAAACAAGCCGGCGCCGGACTTTCGTCTCGCCCAACTGCACGAACCGACGAAGAATTTCACAGCGCAGGAGATGCGCGGACAGGTTTGGCTTCTAAACGTCTGGGCCTCCTGGTGCGTATCCTGCCGCGAAGAACATCCGTTGCTCGTTGAACTGGCACGGTCGCGGGCCGTTCCTGTTTACGGACTGAATTACAAAGACAAACGCGAGGATGCGCTGGCATGGCTGACGGAGTTTGGCAACCCCTACCTGTTAAGCGCAACTGATACGGATGGCAGGATCGGGATTAATTATGGTGTCTACGGCGTGCCGGAAACTTATCTGATCGATCGCGATGGTGTGATTCGCTATAAACAGGTCGGGCCAATAACAACCGAGATCCTCCAAGACAAGATTCTGCCGCTGGTGAAGGACTTGAGCAAATGAAGCGCGTCGGGTTGCAACTGCTGCTGCTGTGCCTTGGGTTTCTGGCCCTCCCCGCTCAAGTAACCGCTCAAGAGGCCAAACCCCTTGCAGATGATCCGGAACTCGAAAAGCGCGTCATGAACCTGTCACAGGAGCTCCGTTGTTTAGTCTGCCAAAATGAAACGCTGGCGGACTCGCGAGCGGACCTCGCCGTGGATCTCCGGCATGAGATTCGAGAACAAATGAAAGCCGGCAAGAGCGACAAAGAGATCATTGCCTTTCTCACCGCGCGCTACGGGGACTTTGTACTTTATAGGCCTCCTGTGAGACCCATCACCTACCTCCTCTGGTTTGGTCCCTTCGTTTTGATGGTCATCGGATTCGGGGTTCTCTATCGACACCTGAAGCAGCGGCGCGAATTGATTAGTCAGCAACCCCTTTCGCCGGAGGAGCGCCGCAGGGCTGAAGAACTCTTGAAGGCTGCGCCCGGAAAGGAGGCGGCATGATAATTTTCTGGCTTGTCTGCGCGATTTTTGTCGCCATCGCGCTGGCGTTCGTGCTTCCACCACTGTTGCAGGGCTCCGGCGCCAAAGCGGATGCAAGTGGCCAGAAGGAAGCCAACATCGCCGTCTATCGCGATCAGATTTCCGAACTTGAGGCGGATCTGGCCAATGGGATTGTCGGTCGGGAACAGTTCGATCAGGATCGGGACGAGATCGAACGACGACTGCTCGAGGATGTGACTTCTTCCGGCGCCGTTTCTTCGAGACCTTTGAAGCCGGCTAAGGA
>JAIVJP010000107.1 GCA_020199975.1 Acidobacteriota bacterium | reverse complement strand
CGACGCATACCGGCCCTGGTATGTAACTAAGGTGTTCTGGGATGCAACCCCGGATGATAAGAAACTTTTCGTCGCCGATCCGTCAAAAGGCTCCCGACACAATCGCGGGGCCGCAGTTGATCTCACGCTATACGATCTGAAGACGGGAAAACCCGTTGAGATGGTTGGCACGTATGACGAGACCACAGACCGCTCATACCCTGACTATCCCGGCGGGACTTCACTGCAACGTTGGCATCGTGAGTTGTTGCGCCAGGCAATGCAGGCCGAAGGTTTCACCGTCTATGAAGCGGAATGGTGGCATTTCGATTACAAGGATTGGCAGAAGTATCCCATCGGGAATGTGGTTTTCGACAAGATCAAATAAAGATGACTATGTCAAAACGTCAACAGCACCTGCTCAAGCCAGGCTAATTCGCAGGTCAGGAAGGGTGGTTTACCCCCGCCTAACTCTGATGAAAGACAAGCGGGGGTAAACCACCCTTCCTAACCTGCGAATTTGCGTTACTTGAATCGTCCTGGTCTAACTTAAAACTCGACTCTCTTGAGATTCTAGTGAGGCTCTTATGAACACACGACATATCACTTTTGGTTTCCTGCTGTGTCTTGCCATCTCGGCTACTGCGGTCGCACAAGAGACGCGAATGCTCCGTCACCCATCCGTGAGCCGCGATCTTGTGGCTTTCGCATACGCCGGCGACCTGTGGGTCGTCGCGCGGAGCGGCGGAGACGCCCGCCGCCTAACTTCGACGCAGGGAGCCGAGGTTGATCCTTACTTCTCGCCCGATGGATCCAAGATCGCTTTCAGCGCCACCATTGCCGGGAACACCGACGTTTACGTGGTGCCGACTACAGGTGGCGACGCTCAGCGGTTGACCTATCATCCCGCTCCTGACCGAGCGCGTGGCTGGACACCCGATGGTCGTCGGGTGCTTTTCGCGTCGGGGCGGATCAGCGCGCCTCAGCCATACTTCAGGCTCTGGACGATCGGTCCCGAGGGCGGATTGCCGGAGGCGTTACCAATGCCTCGAGCGTTCAGCGGCACCTATTCCCCGGATGGCCTCCGCATTGCTCATGAAGAATTCTCAACCGTGTTCATACCCGCGTGGCATGAGGCCAGCTACTGGCGAAACTACCGTGGCGGCCGTACTCATCCGATCCGTATCATGACTCTGGCCGATCACTCCATCGAGAAGCTACCCTGGACCAATAGCAACGACACCAATCCGATGTGGATCGGCAATACCGTTTACTTCCTCTCTGACCGCAATCATACGGTCAACCTTTTCTCCTACCGCACGGACACGAAGCAGCTCACGCAGCTTACCCGTCACGACGACTTCGACATCATGAACGCATCAGCAGGTTCAGATGCGATCGTCTACGAACAGGCTGGCTATGTGCACTTGCTCGACACCAAAACGGGGCAGACGCGCAGACTGAACATCGAGGTGACCGGCGACCTGCCCTGGGCGCGTCCCCAGTTTAAGAAAGTAGTAAGCATGATTCGCAACTCGGCGCTCTCTCCCACCGGCGTGCGAGCGGCCTTCGAAGCGCGCGGGGAGATTTTCACAGTACCGGCCGAAAAAGGCGATTACAGGAATCTGACTCAAAGCCCGGGCACTCACGATCGCAGTCCCACCTGGTCGCCTGATGGCGCCCAACTCGCCTGGCTTTCAGATGCCAGCGGTGAGTATCAACTCGTGCTCGGTGATCCGCTGGGTGTCGGTGCGCCACGGTCAATTACGCTCCCATCAACAGCATTTTTCTCCGCGCCTACCTGGTCACCTGATGGCACGCAAATTCTGCTTCAAGATAATCATCGAAACCTTTGGATGATCGAAGTGGCCGGAGGCAAAGCGACGAAGATTGATACCGACAATTATCCCGATATCTCTCGTTCGTTCGATGCGACCTGGGCCCCCGATTCAAAGTGGGTCGCTTATTCAAAGAATCTGCCCAGTCGTCTGCGCGCGATCTTCGTTTATTCGTTGGCTGAGAAAAAGAATCATCAGGTGACTGACGGACTGGCAGATTCGATCTCGCCGGCCTTCGATGCCGGAGGTAAGTATCTTTACTTCATGGCGAGCACGAATTACGGGCCGAGCACCGGATGGCTCGAAATGAGTTCGATCGATCGGCCAGTGCGCCGCGCGGTCTATCTCACGGTGTTGGGCGCGACTGAGCCCTCACCGTTATTGCCGGAAACTGGTGATGAACCACCACCACGCCCCACGCCGGGCGAGGCTCGCGCCGAAGCGGCGCCACAGGCGGCGCCGTCGCCTGCCGCACCTCGAACCGTGAATGTTCGCATTGACTTCGATCGAATCGGACAACGAATCATTTCCGTAAACATACCGCCCGGTGATTACAGCAATCTCACCGCGGGTGCCGCAGGAAGTTTCTATTATACGGAACCGATTCTGACGTCCGCCGTCAGTCCGGGGCCGCCGTCACTTCGTTTGCAGCGGTACCAGCTCAAGGAGCGTACGACCGCGCCGTTCATCGAAGGCATTCGCTCGTACTCGCTCTCGCAAGACAAGAAGAAGCTTCTTTATCAAGCTGCTGCCGGTGGGGGAACCAGTTGGGGCATTGTGGCTACCGATCGCCCCGCTCCCGTCAAAGTCGGCGATGGTCCTCTTAACCTGGCGCAGATGGAGATGCGTATCGATCCCCGAGCTGAGTGGGCGCAGATTTATCGCGAGACCTGGCGTGTTCAGCGCGAGTATTTCTACGATCCGAAATATCACGGCGCTGATTGGCAAGCGGTCTTTGAGAAGTATCGCCCGTTGTTGCCTTTTGTCGGTCATCGCAGTGACCTCGGATATCTCATCGCAGTGGTCGGCGGAGAGTTGGGGGTGGGCCACTCTTATTTGACCGGCGCGGGCGACGTCCCGGGTGAAGATCCGGTAACGGTTGGTTTGTTAGGAGCAGACTTTGCGAATGAGAACGGGCGTTATCGAATCAAACACATCTTTACCGGCGAGAATTGGAATCCCGATCTGCGCGCGCCGCTCAGCGCGCCCGGGACCCAGGTAGCCGAAGGAGATTACCTGCTCGAAGTAAATGGCCGCGCGCTGACGCCGCCCACGAATCTCTACAGCTTATTTGAGGGCACAGCTGGAAGGCAGACCCTGATCAGGGTCAACCAGACTCCCTCGATGGAAGGTTCACGGGTTGTGACTGTGATTCCCGTTGCCAGCGAAGATGGCCTCCGCGCGCGAGCCTGGATCGAAGACAATCGCCGCATGGTTGACAAGCTATCGGGCGGCCGCCTGGCCTACGTCTGGCTACCCAACACGGGTGGCCCGGGCTACACGGCTTTCACTCGGTACTACTATGCGCAACAGAACAAAGAAGGCGCGATCATCGATGAACGTTACAACCAGGGCGGACAGGTAGCTGATTACATCGTCAGTGAACTGGATAGAAAACTAATGGGTTTCTTCGCACAGCGTGATGGTGAGCCCGCGACTTCGCCAACTGCGGGAATCTACGGACCTAAGGTGATGATCATTAACGAGTCGGCGGGCTCGGGTGGGGACGCCTTGCCGTACATGTTCCGCCAAAGAAAGCTCGGGCCGCTGGTGGGTACCCGCACCTGGGGCGGGCTCGTCGGCACGCTCGGCTTTCCGCCGACGATCGATGGCGGTGGAATCACTGCGCCTAATTTGGCGTTCTATGACCTGTCGGGAAAGTGGGC
>JAIVJP010000106.1 GCA_020199975.1 Acidobacteriota bacterium | reverse complement strand
AGGGAGTTTCTGTAATTGAAAAACTTCTTCGTTCGTGATGAAGCCCGTTTCGTTCAAGCCATCAATGGGCGGGATGGCTGGACGCGAACCTGTGGAGATACAAAAGCGCTTGGCGCTGATGGTTCGCGTGGACTGATCTCCTTCCTGTACTGATTCAATCTCCAGTTCGCGGGGCGAGAGAAAGCGCGGCGTGCCGAAGATGACAGCAACGCCGAGCGCGCGGAAGACTTCGGGGGCGTCATGCTCGCCGACAGTCTTAATCACGCGCTGGACGCGAGCGGTGATGGAGGCGAAGTCAGCACCATTGAATTGCAAAGAAGTCGGCGCGAAGCCGAAGTCGGGCGCGCGGCGCACGTTTGCGGCGAAGCGAGCCGAAGCGATCAACGCCTTTGACGGCACGCAGCCCGTGAAAAGGCAGTCGCCGCCCAAGGCCTTCTTCTCCACCAGCGCCACTCGCGCGCCCAAGTGCGCCGCCCCGACAGCCGCGACCAGCCCACCTGAGCCTCCGCCGATCACGATGAGATCATAGTCGCTCACAGACTTTCTCGTTCTTGTTGATTTGTATCTTCAGTGATCTCGCGCTCGCGCCGAGACTCGACGCCGCAACCGCCGCTCATTCAAGTCGGCACGCCCAATCGCGGCAGCACGTACTTCATGAGTATGATGTAGCCGATAAGTATCAACGGTAGTAACAACCACTCAGGCATCTATTCGAATTCCTTTCTATTGCTTCCTGCTCACCTCGGGTCGCGCTGCAACGAGCCTACGGACGTGAACCGGGGCAGGAAGTCCCCTTAGCTCCGCCTCAAAACTCTCGGCGATGCGAAACTTCGGCTTCTCAATCTCTTCCGCCTCAATATCGGTGACGACTGTATCGGTGACAACCACATCATCGCCGCGTGAAAGACCTTGCACGCGGGCGGCCGTGTTGACCGCGCCGCCGAAGAAATCCAGACGGTCGTTGAGACGGACGGCGAGGCACGCGCCAGCGTGCACGCCTGCCTTGAGCACCAACTCGCCGCCCATGTCTTGTGCGCGCGCACAGAGTTCGGCCTGTGACTCCAAAGCCGCACGCACGGCATCCGCGCCGGAGGCGAACGAAGCCATCACGGCATCGCCAATGGTCTTGACGAGCGAGCCTCGATTGCGCTCGATGCACTCGCCCAGGATGGCGAAGTGATCGCGCACCAGAGTGTAGGCGCGCGGGTCGCCGCGCTCGGCGTACATACTGGTCGAGCCTTTCAGGTCTGTAAAGAGAATGGCGACGCGTCCGATGCGTAAGGACTCATCCGAAGCGGGAGCATCGCCGGAGAACAACTCCCAGAAGGCCGGGACGAGCAGGAGGTCGAGACCTCGCGTCGGGGTCTGATCGCCTTCGGGCGGCGTCGGGACAACCTCGCCGCCGCGCACGCGCCGCAGCGCTTCGGTCGCCGAGAAGGTCACGCGCACATCACGATCAAGATGCAGATCAAAATTTGATTCGCAGGCGACACATTCGATCTCGCTGCGAGCTTCCTTCAGTGATCCAAATTCTTCGGGCTTGCGTCCGCACAAGGGGCAATAGACCTCCCAGTGTAACTCGACCAGCCCGTCGCGGACGGCGTAAGCGAGCGCATTCAGCAAATCCCGCTCGTCAACGTCCAGCCGCTTGGCTAACCATCGCGGGTTGAGGCGCGCGTTCGGCTCACCGGGAAGTCGAAGGTACTCTCGGAGGAGGTTAAGAAGTGCGGCGGGGTTTGACGGCGGCGAGTCCGTAGAAGTGTGACCTTGCGACCCGATACTCATCTCAACATTTGTTGTCTGCTTTTCCAAAATCCTTACACTAATCCCGGAGCGCTCACTCGCCTGCGGCGCGCTCCAACCGTTGACGATCCGTAATCGGGATCCGCTTTCTGCCGATGTCTATAATCCCTGCGGTCTTCAGTTCATTAAGAGCACTCGTCACGGTCTCACGATAAACCCCTAGCTGTTCGGCGATGTCCTGATGAGAAAGCCCCTTGATCTCGTTGCCCTCGGCTTCACGCAGGAGCAATGCGGCGAGGCGCGGAATGAGTCCTTTGAAGGCGATCTCCTCTAACTGCCGCTCGGCTTCGACCATCCGACGGCCTACCGCTTCGAGAATGCGCAGACTGACTTGCGGCTTCGCCAGCAGCAGGCGCTCCACGTCCGCGCGGCTCATCGTGCAGATCAATGAATCCTCCGTCGCCTCGGCGAAGGTGTCGTACATGCCCTGCCCGATGCAGCTCATCTCGCCGAAAAACGAGTAGGGCGGGAGCCTTGCGATGACGAGCTTCCTGCCTTCGGGCGACATCCGGTAAATCTGCACCGCGCCAGTTTTCAGCAGGAAGAGCACCTCGCCGGTTTCGCCGGGCGTGTAGAAGATGCGTCCGGGCTTGCAGGTCTGCATCTTCGTTGCGCGAACGATCTCCTCCATCTCTGCGGGCGTAAAGTCACGGAACAATTCCATCGCCGAGAGGTAGCCGATCTTCGAGCTTAACGTGCTCGATTCGAGCACCTCCGTCTCCTCGCCTGAGGTCTCCCCCGCGCCACCCATACGCCCGCCCATCAATCGCCACTTAAGCTTGGATAATGTGCCTGACATTTTATCGTCCTCCCGCGCGCCATTATCCGACTTAGGAGCGTCTTAATCCATACCGGCGCTTCAGCCCAGCGCCGCCGACAGCAGGCTGAAAAGCTGCTCGGGCGCGGGATTGCCGAGCGAGAACGTGCGGCCGTCGAGCACGTATGTCGGGACGGAAAAGACGTCGTCAAAATTCTCGCTGCCTTCCTTGTCCAAGTCGATCAATTCGAGATTGATGGCGGCGAATCTTTTTCTGACCTCCTCCGAGAGGCGGAGCGCCTCCTCACACGTGAGACAGTGTTGTGCGATATAGATGCGTAGCGTCGGCGTCTTTACCCGTGCGCTCATATAATTCTCAACTTCCATAGCCAGCCGGATATTGCCCGCCAACTTATCAGCGCATTCCTCCAAGCTGGCTCGGCCAGTCTATTTCTGTGCGCACAAATATTTAGTAAGGCGGGTTACATAACCGACACCGGTGAATGTAAGGTAGATAACCGAGGATTCAGCGTTGCATGACGTACGCTGCCAGCGTGTGGGGTAAGACGTGGTTGCGCGGAAAAAGAATAGAGTGAGAGTCGGGGCGACAACGGATAATGGGGAGGGTGAGATGGATTTAGGCGCGGTCAAAGAATGGTTTCTCGGTCTGGGACAGCAGTACCATGTCAATCCCATCATTTTCGGCGCGATTTACGTCGGCGCGATCCCGTTCTTCAGCGCGTCAGTCGCCTGGCTCGTGCGTAATTACCGCAGGCGCGAGTCGATCGTCCTGCCGACGCTCGCCGCCGGGTTCTGTTTCGTGTCGGCCTACCTCTATCTGATCGTGGCGGGGCGAAACGTCCCTCTCTGGGTTTACGGGGCCGTCGTGGCGCTGCTGAGCTTCGGCGCTGTCTCAACCGTCAGGAAAGTCCGTAAGCAGATCAATGATCCGTCACTATGATTCGGTCATCCTAAAGTCTGTTCGGCATAGAGAGGCGGCGTCTTGTCGTACCACCAATCAGGTCGGCGGGACATCAAGGCGCGGTAGTCCATCCGCAACTCTTCGACCGTCGGGCGACCGACAAACCACCAGCCGTTATAAATCTTGTAGATCGTGCGGTCACGATCCAGCACGAAGGTGTAAGG
>JAIVJP010000105.1 GCA_020199975.1 Acidobacteriota bacterium | reverse complement strand
GTTTTCGGAAGACTCTCACGAATCTCTATCTTACATGGGACTTTGAATTCAGCCAGCCCACCCGTGCAATGTTTGATCAACTCTTCAGAAGTCGCCGTCGCGCCCGGCCTGAGCACGACGCACGCTTTGACCACTTCGCCGCGATACGCATCGGGGATGCTGATGACGGCGGCTTCCATCACCGCCGGGTGCGTGTAGAGCACTCCCTCAACTTCCGACGGATAGACGTTGAAACCGCCGACGATGATCATATCTTTCTTGCGCTGCACGATGTAGGTGTAGCCGTCCTCGTCCATCCGCGCGACATCGCCCGTGTAGAGCCATGTGCGTCCCGCGTCGTCCGTGCGTAACGTGATGGCCGTCTCGTCGGGCCGGTTCCAGTAACCTTTCATCACCTGCGGCCCGGCGATGCAGAGTTCTCCCTCTTCGCCCACAGGCACTTCGCGGAGTCCGGTTTCGAGGTCAACGACACGCATGTCCGTGTCGGGCAGGGGCAGACCAATGCTGCCGGGCTTGCGGCGCGAGAGCAGGGGCGTGGTGTGCGTCACGGGCGACGCTTCGGAGAGGCCGTAACCTTCCATAAGTGTGCCGCCCGTTAGTTGCTCGAACTGCTCGATGACTTCGACGGGCAGAGGAGCCGAGCCGCAGTTGAATTGGCGTATCTTATCCAGGCCGTAGTCTTTCGCCTTCGGGTGGTTAAGCAGGGAGATGTAGATCGTCGGCACCGCCGGAAAATATGTCGGGCGATAATCGCTGATCGCTTTGAGCAACGCCTCGACATCGTACTTCGGAATCAAAACTTGCTTCACCCCGCGCCACACTCCTTCGATCAGGCCGACCGTAAAGCCGTAGATGTGAAAGAACGGGATCACGAGAAGATATGTATCTTCGCCTCGGCGCAAACTGTCGTGCCTCCAACATGCGGTCTGAACGACGTTGGCGAAGATGTTGTAGTGTGTGAGCATCGCGCCCTTCGGCACGCCCGTCGTGCCGCCAGTGTATTGCAGCACGGCCACATCGTCCGCGTCGATCTCGACGCGCGGCAAGTCCAATTCTTCAACCCCGGCCAGCAAATCCGCCAAACGTAGCGTGTCTTCAACAGTCGTCGTCGGCGTCGCAGCCGAAGAGTACTCGGCGAGCGACGTGATAGGACGTTCTCGATCTTCGTCTGGTCGCGCACCGCGAGCGTCACGGGCGCGAGCACGTCGAGCGTCAGCATGAGCCGCATCCCCGAATCCTTTGCGACGACCAACACCTCGCGCGGCGTGTAGAGCGGGTTGACGTTGACCACCGTTGCCCCCAAACGCAAAACGGCGAAGGCCGCGACGATGTACTGCGGGCAGTTCGGCAGCATGACGCCGACGCGATCACCCTGCTTGATTCCGAGGCGCGCGATGGCAGTTGCAAGTTTGTCGGATTGTTGCTTGATCTGGCTGAACGTCAAATGCGCGCCGAGAAAGGCGGTGGCTATGTGGTCGGGCAGTTCAACCGCCGTCATGCGCAAAATTTCGTGGAGCGGGCGGCGCGGGTAGTTGACGTGCGGGCGCACCCAGTAGTCATAATGGTTGAGCCAGGGCCGCGCCGCGTATGGTGACTTCCCGCTTTCTTCAACTACTTTGGTCATCGGTCTGGCTCCTCTAAAATGAGGTTGTGCATTAAGTCAGTACCGCCTGCGGTAGCGAGGATGTTCATGAACGAATTTAGGGATTTGAGATTTTTGATTTGCGATTGGGAGGATGAAGAACTTTAAATCTGTAATCTGAAATTTGAAACGTCTGATTTCATCCTTACCCAATCAAAAATCGCAAATCAAAAATCAAAAACGGTACGACTTCAGTCTTTAACCACCTGCAAGCCTCGCTGAGGCGCGCGTGATTCGGGGCGCAACAACCCGTGGAGGGCGATCTTGGCGATCTCTTCCGCTACTTGCTCCTCCGTGAGAGCGCCGTCCTGCCGGAACCAACGGGACAGCCAATGAATCATTCCGAGGAGGCTGAAAGCCGCCGCCGTCGTGTCCACGTCGGCCAGCCGGCCTTCTGCCTTGATTTCATTCAGGACTTCGCGCAAGCGATCAAAGTACTCACGCTTGCGGTGCGTGATTTTTCTGTTTTGCGCGGGCGTGAGCGCCGTGATCTCATCAACGAGGATCGTGATGGCTCCCTGCCCCCTCGTCACCAGCCGCGCGTGGCTGCCGATGATGAAGCGGAGCCGTGCGCCCGCGTCCGCGATTGCGTGTGCGGGTGTCACCACCTCCTCCTCAAGCTCGTCCAGCCCGAAATTCATGATGCCGAAAAGAAGTTCTTTCTTGCCGTTGATGTAATGGTAAAGTCCTGCCTTAGTCATGCCGAGTGCGTTGGCGATGTCGTTGACGGAGGTGGCATCATAGCCCTTGCGTAGAATTATCTGTGCCGACGTGCGGTAAATTTCAGCCAGGCGCTCGTCAGTCGAAGCCGATTTGTTCTGTGCTTTCATTCTTGTCGCTACTGAGGGCTGTGAGCTGCACGGCAGTATTGTGCGCACACCGCCGCAGCGCTATCTTACCGACCGTTCGGTAGGTAGTTTATACATCCGAACGCCGCGCCGCGTCAACCGGCAACACCGGCACACCGGCACGCCGAATAGTTTGTCGCTTTCAGAGAAGTGAGATTAACACATTGATCTTGCGTCGGACGTAGTACTCATGGTCGATAGTGGCCCTCAGCATTGATTGATTACGACCGGGCAAAATTCCTTCTTATTAATGGCTGACAAGGCGGAGCTGGGCCGCTCACGGAGTTCACATGAGCACGCAATCATACCCGCCTGGCCCGAAGGGCTTCATCCCCGGTCTGCCACTGCTCGCTTTCACACGCGACCCGCTCGGATTCCTGACGAACGTGGCGCGCAGCTACGGAGACATCGCACGCTTCGGCTACGGCTCGCAGAGCTTTTTCGTCCTCAGCCACCCCGACTACATCAAGGACGTGCTCGTCACGCACAACGGGAATTTCATGAAGGGGCGCGGGCTTCAACGCGCGAAGCGCCTGTTGGGTGAGGGGCTTTTGACCAGCGAGAACCCGCTCCACAACCGCCAGCGCAGGCTCGCGCAACCTGCTTTCCACAAGCAGCGCATCGCCTCCTACGCCTCGCTGATGGTGGATTACGCCCAACGCCACCAGCGCGAGCGTTGGAAGGACGGACAGACGCTCAACGTGTCGCAGGAGATGATGCACCTGACGCTCGCCATCGTCGGCAAGACCCTTTTCGACACCGACACGGAACGGGAAGCGGAAGAGGTGCGCGAGGCGCTTTCCGCCACGATGGTGTCATTCACCAGATTGATGCTTCCGTTCGCCGAGCTGCTGGATCGTTTGCCGCTGCCCTCCACGCGCCGCTTCCGACAGGCGCGCGCACGACTCGACGCGATCATCTATCGAATTATTGACGAGCGCCGGAAAAGCGGCGCGGATCGCGGCGACCTCCTCTCGATGCTGATAATGGCACAGGACGAAGAGTGTGACGGCGGAAGGATGACCGACGAGCAGTTGCGCGACGAGGCGATGACCATCTTTCTCGCCGGCCACGAGACGACCGCCAACGCCCTGACCTGGACCTGGTATCTGCTCTCACAACACCCAGAGGTCGAAACACGACTCCACGAAGAAGTTGACGCGGTGCTGGCGGGACGCGCGCCGACAGTCGAAGACCTCCCGCGCCTGGGTTACACGGAGATGGTGCTGGCCGAGGC
>JAIVJP010000104.1:4452-7809 GCA_020199975.1 Acidobacteriota bacterium | reverse complement strand
GGACACTATCTATGGAGCTGTCGGAATGTCTTAGAGACCGGTTTCTATAAATATTCGGTCCCTACGGGACTAGTCGTGTGACAACAAATCTTGTTCGAATTGCACGAAAGCTCGCTCTCGCATTATTACGACGTTGGCACTCGAGCCTCACTCGCCCCAGAATTCAACGGAACACCAGAGTGACTACACAACGAGAGTACGAAGTTCCATTACATCTCCAGCTCGAACAATCCGGATCTCACCTTCGTCAGTTTCCACACGCAGCGCACCATCGATCTCAAGCCCGCGCGTCGTCCCTTCTAGGACTTCCTGCCCGTTCGCAACTCGTATTCGTTTTCCGCTCGCATAGGAGGAGCGGACGGACCATTCACGAAGGATCTCTTCTCCACCACTCACCGACTGTAACATCTCATAGCGCCGCAGGAGCGCAATCATCACGTTGCGCAGGATAATCTCCAAATTCGGGACCTTACCTGTCTCTAATTGCACGGAGGTAGCAATCTCGTGCACTTCAGGTGGAAACGCTGAGCTCGTGAGATTAATACCGATGCCTAGCACCAGCGCGCGCCCCTGCGTCGTGTCCACCGTCTCCGCCAGTATGCCGCAAAGTTTACGATTATTTGACAGGATGTCATTGGGCCACTTGATATCTGTCTTCAGTGAATACGTTTCGAGCAGAGCATCATGCACAGCGAGCGCGGCGGCAAGAGTAATTAACGGCCAACTGCTCTGATGGACGCGCGGCCTCAGGACAATACTGAAATACAAACCCGAGCCCTTCGGCGAGATCCATTGCCGTTGCAATCGGCCGCGGCCCGCAGTCTGCTCACTCGCTACAACGCAAAGACCTTCCGCAGCCCCTTCAATGGCCCGCTGAGCGGCCTCGAGATTTGTCGAAGGCAGCGAATCAAAGCGCAGGATTTGTGGGGCAAGCTCTGACATCGCTCTTGGCTACGAATCCTTTCTCCTCGAGAGGAGACCCGTCCCCTTGGAGAAGTAGCGTTTCAAGATCTTGGTGGGAACGCAGGTGTCTCGCCTGCAACGAGCGGGAAGCGCGAAAAACAATACTCGCCTACGGCTCGTTTGCGGGCGAGACGCCTGCGCTCCCAGCACCGGCTGTCCAAATCCGCGAGCGTTGAGCCAACCCCAACACTGAAATCAATCATGTGGTCACTTTAGCGTCTGGTTCCGGTCAAACACACAGCCGCGGAAATATCTCGGACAAGTGTGGCAGAGCGTGGGAATTGTAGCTGTAAGACGGCGCGTTAACCAGACCACCAATCTTCAGGTGCTAGGTCGGTTGGTTGGGACGCGGCGACCCAGCTTAGTTTCAGAACCGAGGAGCGGTACCCTCCTCGGTCCTGTAGGGAGAATCGCACGCCGCTGCTTTTGCCAAACTGAACCCACACCACCAATCTTTGCGGCGTCTTGTTGGCATAATGGTTCAAGGAATTTACATGCACGCAAGACGCACTCTGCGCTAACATGCCAGCGCAGTAACCACACCGCTGCCACTTAAGGAGGATTCGCCGATGAAGGCTCTTACTTTTATGCTCTCATTCGTCCTGGTCACTTCCGCTGCAGTCGGTCAAAGACGCAGCGCCGATTTCCTATCCGGCACGATCGTCGATCTGTCGTACGCGTTTGACTCGGAAACAGTCTATTGGCCCACGGCTGAAGCTTTTCATCTGGAGAAGGATTTCGAAGGTGTAACTGAAACAGGATTCTACTATTCAGCCTATAAATTTTCGGCGGCCGAACATGGAGGCACGCACCTCGACGCTCCGATTCACTTCGCGCAGGGCCGGCTCACGGTCGATGAAATACCACTCGGAGAATTAATAGGACCGGGGATCGTCGTCGATGTCACCAGGCAGTGTGAGAACAATCCAGATTATCGCGTCACAACTGATGACTTTACTCGTTGGGAGAAGAAGAATGGGAGATTGCCAAACGGAGCAATGGTGCTGTTGCGCACCGCGTTTGGGAAATTTTACCCACATCGCAAGAAATATTTGGGAACGGAGGAACGTGGTCCAGAAGCTGTTGCCAAGCTTCACTTTCCCGGGCTTCACCCCGAGGCAGCTCGTTGGTTAACTGCTAACCGATTAATCAAAGCCATCGGGTTGGATACAGCAAGCATCGACTACGGGCAATCGACCCTCTTCGAAAGCCATCGCATTCTCTTTGACAAAAATATTCCCGCGTTCGAAAACGTCGCTAACCTCGACAAGCTGCCGCCTAAGGGATTCTCGGTAATCGCGCTTCCGATGAAAATCAAAGGCGGGAGCGGAGGGCCCCTGCGCATCATTGCCATCTTGAACTAGTGTCTCGCCTATTAATGATTGATTGGTTCCCCATCCGGTTATCATTCGCCGTTGCGGGTGCAGCAACTTTGATTGCGCTCATCGCAGGCTCGGCGTTGGCCTGGTTGCTGGCGCGCAAACGTTTTCCCGGGCGCAATCTGGTTGACGCTCTGATCACGTTGCCGCTGGTACTACCTCCGACGGTGCTCGGCTATTATTTGCTCGTTCTCCTCGGCACTCGATCTTCACTAGGTGGTTTTCTCTACAACCGCTTCGGCATACGGCTTACGTTCACAGTAACAGCAGCGATCATTGCGGCGACGATTCACGCTTTGCCTCTGGTCACGAAAAGTCTGCGCGCTGCTTTTGAAGGAGTGAACGTGGAGCTTGAAGCTGCGGCGCGAACTCTGGGACTAAGCAACCGTCTGATTTTCTTTCGCGTCACCTTGCCGCTCGCCTCTCGCGGTGTGCTGGCAGCAACAGCCCTGGCTTTCGCGCGCGCGCTGGGCGACTTCGGCGTAACCATTATGATCGCCGGCAACATTCCGGGAAAAACTCAAACGGCTTCGGTAGCCATTTACGACGCGGTGCAGGCGGGTCGGGACAACGAGGCATTTACCCTCGCGATCATCGTATCTCTCATTGCTGTGGTGATGCTCTATTTCATCAACCGCTTCGGGCGATTGAGGTGGTAGGGATCCTCTCAACTAAGCCGCGGCGCAAGCAGTTAATTTGATTCTTTCTTAGCTCAGAAAGTTTAGGAACTTTGACTCGGCGGAATTGTAGCCTGGAAAAACGGCTTGCACGTTGGAAGTCCCAAGATGCTTCCTGGCGACCTCACCGAATACGTCGCGGAAGTCGGTCGTCAGGGCGAGGTCCCGGCCTTCATACAATTGCTCGCTCTTCAATCCGGGCCAGCGGCCGAAGACCTGGCCGCCCCGAACTTTGTTTCCGATCACAAACATTGCGTTCGCGTGACCGTGGTCAGTGCCTCGATTGCCGTTTTCACGCACCGTGCGTCCGAATTCTGACATCGTCAGGATCACTACAT
>JAIVJP010000104.1:0-4443 GCA_020199975.1 Acidobacteriota bacterium | reverse complement strand
GCCGCCACTAAAATCCTGCAATCGATTTGCTAGCTGGCCGCGCGAGTTTCCCTGATTCACGTGAGTGTCCCAGCCGCCGCTATCGGTGAATGCTACTTCCAGACCCACGTCGGCCTTGATGAGCTGACCGATCTGAAAAAGCGAATTGCCAAAAGGTGAGCGCGGATACTGCGCGCCATTCTCCGGCTGATACTGGCCGGGATTGGCTCTCTTCAGAAGGTTTACCGCTTCGAAAGTTTCCTTTCCGGTTCCGCCCAAGACGTCGTTGACGCTCTGGTCGTAGATCGCTTCAAATCCACCTTGCACACTCGACGACGACCGGCCCGCGCGAATCGTGAAATCGGCGAGGTTGGAGATCGTCAAAGTGGGGGCCCTACCCTGCAGTATCCGGGGCATGGTCTGAGTCAGCGAAACCGCGCGAAACAGCGACCGAGTCGGATCGGTTTTGCTTTGCAGGTAACGATTGAGCCATCCGTCTGGAGTTCCCTTCCGACCCGGTGTTGCCGATTCCATATAGTCCTGTGCGTCGAAATGAGACCGGGTGTTGTCCGGCGAACCGACCGCATTGACAATGGCAAGTCGCTTGGCATCCCACAGCGGCTTTAAGGGCGTAAGCACAGGATGCAAACCAAAGAAGCCGTCGAGATCGAGCGCTGCTTCTGCGTTACCAGGTTGCGGCTTGGGAACCGCAATCGCCGGGCGGCAATACCCCCCGACCTCAAAAAGAATCTGCGATTCATGCTTGTGACCTCAGGTTGCAAGTTTCGAGTATTGGTACCGAGTTTAAGTTTTTAGCAACTCGAAAACTCCTAACCCGAGACTCGAAACTGATTATTGTCTCTGAAACTCCGGTGATCCCAATATCAGACCCACAATTCTGGTTACCGGATCTGTAATGTTTGCGTCAGCGCGGGCAAGTTGCTGTCGACGCTGACGAGGCTGAATGTCATTTCCGTCGTTGCCGACCAGGTTGTCTGCCCGGGCTGCCGGCTCAACAGCAACTGACTGAATCGGCGGTCCAATCTCCTGGTCCAGTTGCTTCAAAAGCGTCTCTCTCGTCCTGGGAGAAATCTCACCGGCGACCATCAGGTTAAGGAAACGGTCCATGATGCTGGCTTTGTCGATAGCCTGCCCGTCTGCGACCTCGCCAGCGAAGCTCTTGAGGTCCACACGTGTGCCGGGGATGCGATTGCTGGCTAAGGTCAAACCAAAATTCAACCGCTCCAGCAGTCCGCCGGTATTGACCCAGCTTTCCGCGGTGTCTGAATAACCGTTTGGCGTCTGGTAGAGATAGAGCGGTTCGCCCATCCTGGCGATCCATTGATGCAGTTGCGGTCCGCCATTGGTTTCAGCGCCCAGCGTTCGAATCGCGCTAATTGCCAACTCAAAAGGCCGCTTAACTTTTGCGCGGTATGCTTCCGGGGAGTTGAACTCTGGCGAAAAGAAGATCGCCTTCAGTGTTTCACGAATATCACCATCACTCTTTGTAAACTGGGCGGCAACGCGATCAACGAGTGCGGAGGGAGGGTTATCCTGCACGAAGTAGCGCGATAGTTTTGTCGCCATAAATTTCGCTGTTGATGGATGGCGGGCAAGAATATCCAGCACCAGAAGGCCATCCTTCATTCCGCCACCGGCCGGAATCTTCTGGCCAAGTACTATCTTTTCGCCTTCATCGTGCATGCGGGCATTGAAATAGAACTTACCGGCGTTCTCGCGAGCTCCCGCTCCTATGAGAGCCATCGCCGCCGCGCCGCCGCCGCGCGGTGCAAAGATGGTCCAACCTGTGAAGCAACGCGCCACTTCCTGCACATCCTTTTGAGTGTAACCACCGTCGACACCAAGCGTGTGCAGCTCCATCAGCTCGCGTGCGTAGTTTTCATTAATGCCCCGCGGCTGCCTGCGTGGCTGAGCCGGTGCCTGCGGCATGTTCGAGCTCTCCCGCCCGGTCCTCATTTCCGGATAACGATCCATCATCCGTTCCTGTCGCTGACCTCCCATCAAACTAGCTAAAATTGAATCGCCCTGTGCACGCCTGCGATTTGGTCCGTTGGGTCTAACCCGTGCGTTCGGACTGGCACTCTGAAAGTTGTCGAGATAGAAAAGCATCGCGGGACTTCGCGCGGTGGCCAGCAGCAGATTGTGAAACTTGCCCATTGTATTCGGGCGGATCGTGTCGCGATCATAGGATGTCAGCAGCCAGCGATCGGCACCCTTGCCGGCAAACACGTTGAAGTGGTTGGTCCAGAAATCGACTAAGACCTCCTGCAACTGGCGCTCGCTGTAAACCGCTCGCAAGATGCGCGACGCCTGCAGCTCCGCCGTAATCCGTTGCGGCTGTTGCAACCCGTTCTGCAAGTAGTAGTCGCGAATCATGCGACGATATTCTTCATTGTTCCTCCCCCCGCCATCCGGATTGCCATTAGGTCCTTTATTGGGTATCGCGTCCGGTATCATCGATGCGCCGGAAGCCGGCTGGCCCGGAGTCTGTGATTCAGAAGCCTTGCCCTTGTTTTGCCGTGCGGCAGTCAGGTCATTTGGTAAATCGCCACGGCGTTGAAGCTGACGGAGCAGTTGACCGGGCTGAGGATATTTCTCATACAACTGTGCTGTGCTCATTGACAGCGTAGGAAGGTCCTTCACTTTTGTTTCTGCGAGCGCGTCAGATATTTTCCCGGGATTGAGTTGCTGTTCAATGTAACGCTCAACTCCCGTCGCTTTCACGCGCTCCACGTCTCCAGGGCGCGCACCGAAACCCAGCCGGTTTAGCACATGCAGAATGCGTTGCTCATCGGTGAGGCGACTCGCCTGCGCCTTCATTTTCTGAGCACTAACATCAATCGAAAGCGTGGTCGCAAGTACCGCCGCTATGGACACCAGGGCCAACCCGCGTTGAGCGATCTGGACTGTGGAAATGAAGCTTTGTCTGGAGATTCTCATATAAACACCCTTTAACGATTCCTGGGAGACGCAGTTTTCCCGAAATTAAAGCGAATTCCCTAGCACCACGTTAGACGCGCAGGGAAGGTGGACGGTTGAAGAAACTGGCTAAACTCGGTGACTCGACCAGCAGGCTCAGCACACTAAGGGCGTGCCTGGGTTGGCGTTGCCGGGGGAGTGGGCGCGGTTCTGCCAAGAGGACGGGGAAAACTTGCCGGGCTTCGGTTACCTTGCTTGTCAATCGAACGCACGCCGAAAAAGACGTTGTCTTTGGATAGTCCTTTTATCGTGTAACTCGTCACATTGCCGACCCAGAGGGAGTTTGTCCAGACGGCCGCAGTAGTGTCGCGCCAGAGAATTTCGTAGCCCGCGAGATCCGGTTCCTCGTTCGCATCCCATTTCAAGTCTGTATCGTTGGACAAACGAGCCGTCACGATGGCGACGCTCCTGGGTCTCGCCGGGGCGAGCGCCAGCATTGCCAGATTGGCAGCATTCACGCGCGTCACGTTGGCTACGTAGGGATAGTCAACGAACTCGGGCAGGTCACCAAACTTGATTCCATTCTCCGTGCGTACGTTTTGATGTTGATGACTGTAATCCTCGTTTGGCTCCGTAAAGCGCACGGCGGCAAAGCCTCGATCGAGAAAAGGAATGTGATCGCCGCCGCGCCCGTAGCGGTCGCGGCGATACACCATCATCACCTTCATTTGAGGCACGTAGCGTTCGCCGGTCTCTCTAGTGAATCGAGCTAACTGCCGCGAAGTGGAGTCGTTCTCTCCTCCGACGCTGCGACGAACATTCGCTTCTTCCGGAGTCTCATGGACGGTACGCCTTCCGCAAAGACACGCACCGTGCGACGGTCGCGCACGCCGTTTCCTCCCAACGTGTTTCCTACGATGTCGTTAGTAAACATTGCTTCAACGTTTGCGCCCCTTCTGCTTTGCTTGTTCTGCAAAGTAAGTCGAACCCAGAAGACTCTCTCTTCTCCGGCAACTGCCATGAAAACAATGGTCGCATCAAACTTGTACTTGGCCATCACCCGCGCCATCTCTAAAACTGCCGCCGTGCCGGAAGCGTCGTCATTCGCTCCGGGAGCATCGCATTTCCCATCAGTCGGGCTACCACACATCGAATCGTAATGCCCACTAACAACGTAAATCCGGTTCTCGGATTCCGGTTGCGTACCTCTTAACGTGGCGACCACATTTGTAATCACTATTGGTGTGGGAATGCGCGCACTCTTCTGTTGCTCGTAAGCCTGCTTCTCGACGGTCATACGCCTCCCCAAGTTTTCCGCTGTTTTTAGTAACTCGCTATAAAGCCAATCGCGAGCGGCGCCGATTCCGCGGTTAGGATCGTCTTGTGTCGAGAGCGTGTTGCGCGTGCCAAAAGAAACCAGCTTGCGAATCATGCGCTCTATATTACGTGCGTCGATCTCCTGAACAATCCGGGCGATGTCTTGATTACGAGTGACCCGCACGTTCAACTCGGCCGCGGTTCTAG
>JAIVJP010000103.1 GCA_020199975.1 Acidobacteriota bacterium | reverse complement strand
GGTTCACCCTTTCGGCGGGATGCTCTTATTGGCGGGAGGCTCAAGAATCCCCGGAAGCCCCAGAAATTACACCACGTCATCACTCACATTCTCAATCTTAATGAGTCTGATTGCCGCCGTGGCGGGATGCAAGGCAATCACCGACAGACAGGATGTGCGTCCCCTCGTTTTGCGCGATGTTCCCGCTCAACGTCTTGCCTACCGCTTTGAAGCCGACATTGGAATTCCTGCAGAGCTTCAAACTCTGGAACCAAACGAAAAACTAGGTTCGATTCAAGCGGACTTCACCGTTCGCCGGCCGGATGACGCGCTGCTGCGGACAGTCGCTTCTCCTGACGGACAGCGAGCACTTGCCCTTTACGGCACGGAAGACGAACCGAGCCCAGCCTTTCGCATCGACCTCTACGCCACCGACGGCCGGTTTCTTCGGAACTTAATACCGCCAACCCTTTCATGCGTCTTCCCGGAGACCGTGGCTTGGACCTCGGATGGCAACTTCATAACCTTTATTGCTCACAAGAGGGTAAAGCCGGCGCCCACTCCAACTCCGCCCATCGAGCTGGCCCCGGAGCCGGATTTATTTCCACTCCCGTCGCCATCCGTGGCGCCGGCATTTGCCCCGGTGGCCGCATTCAACACCGAACAAATTTATGTCTGCAACCGTGATGGCTACGATCTACGACCACTGACGGCGCGCGAGGGTCTGATCTACTTCTATTATTGGTGGGCTCCTGACAATCATGCGCTCGTCGCATTGGCCTGCAAGGAAAACGAATGGGAAGCGCGCGAGAAATCGTTCAGGCTTCCGGCCGGCAGACCACGTCTTATCGCAATCGATGGCAACGAGCGATTGCTCGACGATCAGCTAACCGAAACCTTGCCGGTGTGGTCGCCTGACTCGTCAAAAGTGGCGACGGCGTTTGAGACTGACATAGCGATATATGATGCGGCCAACAACAAACCTACGCAGGCCCGCATTCCATTACGCGACGCCTTAGTTGCTGCTTCGATTACTTATGAGGAAAAGAATGCGAGTGGCAAGAAGAAGAGCGATGACAATAAAGACAAACCTGAACCTGCCAGGACTTCGCAAGGCCCGCCTCCATCATTCAACCCCATTGTGCGGGTGGAGTGGCCCAGCCCGGAAACGCTCTACCTCCAAAGCGCTTACGTGAGGGTCTACACGAACGAAACCATCAATACTTTTCAACGCTGGCACCGTCTCCTGCTGAGCCCCCAGGCCGCCGTGCTGAAATAACCCGGGCGATAGGGACACGATCCACAATTTGACAATCATTCTGCTGCTTCATGGCGCCTAACAAAATTTCGTGTCGCTTTGTGTGTTTTCGCGGATCGCTCCCTCGTGGTCCACCTCCAACACGCGCACCTTGGCCGGAACGTTGCGTCGGCGAAAGTTCTCAGCGATCGCCTCGCCTATGTCGCCTGAGCAATCACGCACCAACGCGACCACGCTGGGCCCTGAACCACTCAAGGCTATTCCAAGGAGGCCAGGTTGGGGCGGAGTGGCCAGGGCTTCTGCAAGACCGGGCACCAGCGACTGACGATGTGCTTCATGCAGGCGGTCCTGCATGGCATCCCACAAGAGATCGTAAGCACCCGCTTCGAGTGCTGCCCCGAATAAGGCTACCCGCTGCAGATTGAAGACGGCGTCCTCGCGTGGCACATTTACGGGGAGAACACTCCGCGTTTCCGCGGTCTTCAGGAACGCTTCCGGAGAGACCACGACCACCTTTAATTCGGACGGCCAGGACCTCTGCACCGCCAGCACGTTTCCGTCAGGCTTTACACAGCTGACCACCAAGCCTCCCAGGTATGCTGCCGCAACATTGTCTGCGTGTCCTTCCATTTCCACGGCGTAACGGAGAACTGTCTCGCCGGACAACTCCCGATCACAAACCAAAGAAGCGAGCGTGATACCGGCGACGATGGCAGTCGCGCTGCTGCCCAGTCCGCGTGCTAGTGGCAACTCGTTATTTATATCTAGCTCCAACGGAGGCAGGCTCAACCCCTCACGACCGGCGGTAAAGCGCATGGAGCGGATGATGAGGTTCTCTTCATTGCTTGGAAGATCGTCGTCCGAGCCCTCGCCGCTTATGCGCACACGGGACGCTACGCTCGCTTCCGGGACGGGCGAAATCGTTGAACCGATTTTTCCGACAGACTCCGGAGCGGGCGACAGCAGATCTAAGAATCTTGTTGGTGCGTTGATCTTCATCAACGACGTCTCGTTTGTTGCCGCTGACACCCGCTTCGCGGGCTAAGAACTCAACTGCGAGTGTCCTGGGGCTCCTGCCCCAGGCTGACTTATGCTTTCGCCACACTTCGCGGGCTCTAAATCTAATTGCCGGCCTTTGAGCCTCGCCTCACACCGCAGAGTTGACTCTCGGGTGTAGTCTCAGTCCTTCAAGGATCGCTGCCTTCGTCGCCTGCACAAGAGTAGGCGGGTTGCGGTAGGGTCCCGCGAGCTTGCGACCCGCGGTCATCTCCGTCGCGTCGCCATCACTGAATAGGTTGTCCTCGTGGTATTTGATGGCGTAGTCCGTATCCTTCAATACATGCCCCGTCAACACCGCGACCACATCCTCATTTGGCGCGATGACTCCATCAGCAACCAATCGCTTAATGCCGGCCACGGTTGACGCCGAAGCCGGTTCGCACCCCACTCCCTCTCGTCCGATTATTGCTTTCGCGTCGGCCATCTCCTGCTCACGCACGCTCAGCACCGTTCCCCCGCTCTCGAGGACCGCACGCAGCGCCTTCTGCCACGAAACCGGCGCGCCGATCTTGATCGCGGTTGCCAGCGTGTGGGGGTGCACGATTGGCGTTAGGGCGGGCCAGGCGTTCCAGTTACACGTTGAGTGTGGGCGCTCTGCAAGCGAGACGTCTGAGCTCCCGGCAAAAGACTTGTATAAGTTTGCGAAAGGCGCCGCGCCTTCGGCGATAGATTGATTCTTCCTCTGCCAACTCGCGGATCACCCGCATCGCGTCATCAAAGTTTCCGTCCAACTCCAACACCGCCGCACCGTAGTCCAAACTCTGTGCCAGTTTGGCGTGACTAATCTGGCCTCGCGGCACCAGGATCGCGCACTGCAGTTTTGCCCGTGCTGCGTAGGCAGCGAGGCTGGCCGCGGTATTGCCCGTGCTAGCGCAGACCACTGTTTGCACGCCCAGGATGAGAGCCTGCGTGATCGCGGCGGTCATGCCCGTGTCCTTGAATGATCCGGTCGGATTACAACCCTGGTGTTTTAAAGTCAGTGCGTGCAGTCCGCAGTAGGCCGCGGAGACTGGGGCATCGTAAATCGGCGTGTTGCCTTCACCGAGGGAGACGATCGGCGCATCGTCCGCGAACGGCAACAGCTCGCGGTAGCGCCACACACCACTTTGGTTACGTGACTCAAATGACTCGAGGCGTCTGGTCCATAAAACTCGCAGCTGTTCCGGACCCGTCGCTGACTCTTGCACGACATCCAGCAGTCCGCCACAACGGGAGCAAACATAGATCCGCTGATTGAGCTCGAAGCGCGCGCCGCAAGAGGGATCAATGCAACGCTGCGTAGCCGCGGTCCTTGCCCCTGTCTGGGGGTTCGTGGTCATCATACACTCGTCAGCGTGCTGTCGGTTTCGACTGACTCGAAGCGAGAAGCCGCCAGCTCAAGGCCAAACTCGCTGTGCAGCGACTGTACCGTCTCGCCCATCAGGCCGGCTTCCACAACAAAAGAAACATTGTATTCTGAAGACCCCTGTGCGATGGCAATGATGTTTATCCCGCGCCGGCCAAGAGCGCTGAAGGTGCGCCCGGCAATCCCGGGCAGACCGCGCATTCTGTCTCCCACCACGGCGACGATGGCAATGTTCGAGTTCACGGTGATGTGTTCCACCTTTTGATGGGCCAGGTCGAAGGCGAAGGCCTGGCGAAGCTTCTCGATTGTTCGAGCTGCGTCAGTTGAATCGATGATGAAGCAGATGTCGTTTCCTGATGACGATTGCGAGATGAGCAGGACGTTGGCTTGAGCATTGGCCGCAGCGGTGAAAGTTTTGGCCGCGACGCCGGGCAAGCCGACGATGCCGCGCCCACCCACCGTGATAAGACTGACATCACTAATCGCAGTAATCGCTTTCACACCGCGCGCCGTCGGATGTCCTGTCGCGGTGATTTTTGTGCCAGGTTGCTGGGGAGCAAAACTGTTGCGAATCCAGACCGGGATGCCGGCTTCGGCAACGGGCCGGAGAGTTTTCGGATGCAGAACTTTGGCGCCGAAGTAGGCCAGCTCCGCGGCCTCGTTATAGGAGATTTCGCTGAGGGTCCGCGCCTCAGGAACGAGACGTGGATCGGCGGATAACACTCCGTCAACGTCTGTCCAAATGACGACCTCACTTGCATTCAGCGCGGCACCGAGAATTGTCGCGGAATAATCTGAGCCCCCGCGTCCCAGAGTGGTTAGTTTGCCAGCCGGCGTAGCGCCGGTGAAGCCAGTCACAACCGGGACTGCACCCTCGCCAAGCAGCGGTAGTAGTCGTTGGCTCACGCGCTCGCGCGTCTCATCCATTAACGGCTCGGCCTGGCCATACGAGCCGTCCGTGACGATTACCTCCGTCGCTTCGACGGCTACCCCCGGCACCCCTAACTCAACTAGGGCGGTGGCCAGCAACCTCGCCGATAGCCGTTCACCTGCACTGGCAATGGAATCGAGCGCGCGCGGCGTCAGTTCATGCAATAGCGCCGTCCCCCGGCACAAGCTCGCCATCTCTTCAATGATGCGCTCAGTTTCGGAAGTAAGATCAGCGCGCTTGCTGTGGTCGCGGACGAGGGTTTCAATCGCCTCCGCATGCTGTTTGCAGAGTAAGGTTGCCAGCTCCTCACCAGCGGTGGCGTCGCCTGTCTCCGACTGATGGGCCGTCTCAACCAGACGGTTGGTTACTCCGCTCATCGCGGAGACTACGGCTACCACCTCGCTATCACGCACGGACGCGGCGATGATCTCCGCCGCGCGCTGGATACATGCGGCGTTGCCAACGGAGGTGCCGCCAAATTTCATCACCTGAAGTTTTTCTTTCATAAACTGTTGGCCTGTAACCGAGGTTTCGCTAGCGACTTCTCATTCACACCCTGCTTTAGCTGGGTGTCGGGAACATTCGGTAACCTTCTGAAACCGTTTGAACGGTTTCCGGCGCTCCGCAAACCGTTGAAATGGTTCCGGAATTTTGGTTCCAACGTCGTCACCTATCTGAAGATAGGTGTGAATAAGAAGCGCGCGCGGCAAGGGAACTGACGCTAGTAATTTTCAACGATACGGTCTACTAGCCGGCTTTCAACGGCGAGCGCCCGCCGCAAGTGTCGACTTTTAATTGTCGTGTTTAGCCTTGCGACCCAGCGTCTCAGCTCGCTGATAGGCAGCCCAAACTGCCTTGGAGAGCACCGTGCGCAGGCTGCCTTTCTCCATTTGATAAATCGCTTCAGCCGATGTGCCGCCGGGTGAAGTGACCATGTTACGCAGTTCGGCTGGGTGCTTATGTGATTCACGTGCGAAGAGTACGCTGCCGAGCATCGTCTGCAGGACCAGCTCTTCCGCCACGTGACGAGAGAATCCCATATGGACACCCGCATCAATCAGAGCTTCCATCACCAGGAAAGTGTAGGTGGGCCCGGTGGAAGAAAGCGCCGTCGCCATATCAATCATTTTCTCTTCTTCGACCTGCAGCTCGCGCCCGAGCGCCCCGAAGATCATCTGAATCTGACGCCGCTGGGCTTCAGTGACTTCAGACGTTGCCGTCCAAACCGTCATTCCCTGTCCGATTTGAGCGGGTGTGTTTGGCATCGCGCGAACTATTGATCTGTGTTGCAGATCGTCCGCGATCGTCTCAATTCGTGCTCCGGCGACAATAGAAATCACCAACTGGTCCGCCTGAACCGCCTCCTTCAGCTCGCGGAGGATCGTCCCCAACCGTTGCGGCTTGACCGTCAAGATTACGAGCGAGGAAGACTTATCACCTTCGTTAACGCCCGCCTGCTTGTGTCCGAAGGCGACGGCATCCTTGTTGCCCTCAAAAATCCGAATCCAATATTTCTTCTGGAGTTCTTCTCGACGATCTTTGCGCGGATGACTGCCCACCACCCGCTCAGTCTTCACCAGATTCTTCTTCAGCAGGCCTGCGATGATCGCTTCAGCCATCGCGCCGCAACCGATAAACGATAGTCTTGTCCCGTGCAGGGCGTCAGTCTTGCCTTTCAAATCATCTTGAATTTGGTCCATGGAGTTTTTTGACAATCTTAAGAGCCAAAGCTGGAATTCATTTATCTATCTGGTAATCGTCTAATCCGCCTTCATCCGCGCAAATCCGCGGCCCCTGTTGCCTTCCGGATGTTCACTGTTACGCCGGCAGCGGTGCTTCCTGACGAGTCGAAATTCTGCGATAGACGAGTTGTCTGGCTACCGCTGCTTCTGTGGCCAGCACAGCGCCACCGGCAGCTCCCAGAATCAGGTTGTGAGAAAGGCCGGTAAAAGAAACCAACTGGTCGTTATCAACCTTTAACTGTCCAATATTGACTGCCATGCCGTTTTCAGTCATCACATCCAAACGTGGCTGGGGTCGGTCGGGTTCTGGCCGATAGTGAATCAGCTTGCGGGGCGCCGACGGCAACCCGGCACCCCAGCGACTATGGTACCCCAGCCGAGATGCTCGGCCGGGAACCCCGCGC
>JAIVJP010000102.1 GCA_020199975.1 Acidobacteriota bacterium | reverse complement strand
TCCATATACGTTCCGAAAGACCCGTCAAAGAAGTATCCGATCATGCTTAATCGCACACCCTACAGCGTTGCTCCTTATGGGCCCGATCTCTACAAGACCGCTCTCGGCCCTTCGTTGCTGTTTCAGAATGAGCGCTTCATATTTGTCTATCAGGACGTGCGCGGGCGGCTGATGTCGGAAGGCGAATACATGAATATGCGGCCTCACAAACCGAAGAAGGCAGGCGCCCAGGACATCGATGAAAGCACAGACACGTATGACACCATCGATTGGCTGGTGAAGACCGTGCCAAACAACAACGGCAGAGTGGGTACGTGGGGTATTTCATATCCAGGGTTCTACGTCTCAGCAGGGATCATTGACGCGCACCCGGCTTTGAAAGCTGCTTCACCTCAGGCTCCTATCGCAGACTGGTTCATTGGCGACGATTTTCATCATAACGGCGCTCTTTTTCTGCCGCACGGGTTTAACTTCTTTTCTTCGTTTGGCCGTCCCCGGCCTAAGCCCACCACGGATTTTCCACCGCGCTTCGAACACGGCACCCCGGATGGCTATCGTTTCTTTCTGGATATGGGGCCGGTTGCCAATGCGGACAGGAAATATCTCAAGGGCGACGTCGCGTTTTGGACCGAGGTGATGAATCATCCGAACTATGATGAGTTTTGGAAAGCGCGCAATATCCGTCCTCACTTGAAGAATATCAAGCCTGCCGTGATGACCGTGGGAGGTTGGTTCGACGCGGAAAACCTCTTCGGCGCGCTCAACACCTACAAGTCAATCGAACAGATGAATCCCGGCGCAAGCAGCACCCTGGTGATGGGCCCGTGGTTCCACGGAGGTTGGGCCCGCAGTGATGGCGACTTCCTGGGAAACGTTACGTTCGGTTCCAAGACTTCACTCTACTACCGCGAGAATGTTGAACTGCCTTTCTTCAACTGCCTTCTCAAAGACAAGTGTGATCGCAAGCTGCCGGAGGCTTTGGTTTTCGAAACCGGTTCTAACCAGTGGCGGATGTACGATCACTGGCCGGCGACGAATGTCGAAAAGAAGTCTCTTTACCTCCAGGCGGATGGAAGGCTCTCTTTCGATGCGTCGGCAAATGCGGCAGATGGCTCGCCTGGAGGCTCGGAAAGCTTCGATGAGTACATCAGTGATCCGCAAAAGCCTGCGCCCTACATCAATGGCATTGCCATTGGTATGACGCGCGAGTACATGGTCGACGATCAGCGTTTTGCCGCAACCAGGCCCGACGTTCTGGTTTACGAAACCTCAGTACTGCAACAGAACGTGACCGTAGCTGGACCAATCACCGCCACGCTTTATGTTTCAACGTCTGGAACAGATTCAGATTACGTTGTGAAAGTGATCGACGTGTTCCCCAACGACACTCCAGACCCTGAGCCTAACCCCACAGGTGTGAAAATGGGTGGGTACCAAATGTTGATTAGGGGCGAGCCAATGCGGGCGCGATTCAGAAACAGTTTTGAAAAACCCGAGGCCATGATTCCTAACAAGGTCACCAAAGTCGAATTCATCATGCCTGACGTGAACCATTCATTCCTCAAGGGCCATAAGATAATGGTGCAGATTCAAAGCACTTGGTTCCCGCTGGTAGATCGCAATCCGCAAAAGTTCGTGGATATTCACAAAGCCACCCAGGCTGACTTCCAGAAAGCCACACAACGCGTTTACAGGTCTGGGCCCTATCGTTCGCAGTTGATTGTGAATGTGTTGAAGTAGTATGCCTCAGCGAACCCTGTCAGAACGGCGAGCGACCCGGTCTGCTAGCGGCGGCTCTCAGCGTGTCCCAGGTCAAAACCCCCCGGTCGTATGCTTCCCAGTTGAGACCGAACCGCTCGCCGTTCTGACAGGCGCCATGGTTAAGATTTCGATTGCGCTCATCAACAACTCGACTATTTTCGCTTTGGCCTTAACCCGTTCGCGCGCCTCGGGCCTGAGCGAAGTGTAAGACCGCCCCGAGTCCGGCCCCCAGGCACAGACCGTACATCAACCCCCATAGAAGCATTCCAGCTTTCCCTCCGATGGAATCGTTAACCGCCGAGCCGAGAAAGTACCCGAGTGAGTTTGCTACGAACAGCATGGCCGACAAGTTCAATGCGGAGCGTGCCACGCCGAACCCAGCGGCGAGGACTAAGCCCATCAGGAGCGACCCCGCGAGCGAGCCGATCCATTCGCCCGCGACGCCACGTAAGACGAAATACGCGCCGACCCAACCGGCGGCGTACGCGAAGAAAGCCGCAGCGAAGAGCAGGTAGAATCTCGGCAGCCGCCAGCGGCGGACGACCAGCGAGGCCAGGACTCCACCACCCAACAGGACAAAGAGAACGGTCCAGGCAAGGTAAGCGCCTAACAATCCGAGATGCTTGTACATCGACCTTTCGGCAAAGGCGACTGTGGCGAACACACACAAACTCACGAAACTGAATCCAAGACTGCCCGTCAGCAAAGAGCGTTCGAGTGACGGGACAGCAGCGAAATCCGCCGATCGGTTTTCATTGTCCATAGATTGAAGCTCCAGTAGGATGCGTAGCTCATGGCGAACAGCCTGGTTACTTATAGCGGTTGCCACGCTTGATCACGATATCGACACCGTTCAAAAGAGTGAGTCCAGGCAGTTGCAGCCGTTGAGGATACTCTTGCCACCGGGCGCCTTGACCATGTGATTCCAACACGCAGCGCTCCTGGCGCGCCTTGCGGGCGAGACGCCCTCGTTCCCAGTAACAGCCGGTCTCTCTCGCGTGTAAAAACCCCCGACGTTGCCCGAACACACTAGTGCTACGAATTACTCTGAAAGCGTTGGCCAGCTCCAGCGCTGGGTTGCAGCAACCCTGGGATTCCAGTTCCAACCCATACTACTTCGCAAACTCTGAAACAGTTCGCGAGGTCACCTGTGCAACCCTTCGCCAACGCTTTCAGCGTTACGATTCTTTGGTCCGTCCCGTAATACCCTTCGGATCATCCAAAACGCTCCAACGCGTATGGACGCAGCGCAGTGAATGAAGGCGGGACGGTTCTTCGGGTCATCAGTGATCTTCAAAAACTCTGTAGCCTGTTCGTCTTTAGGCTCGCCAAAGACGACTGGAATATTGAAGTAGCGCAGACCCAATTCTTTCGCCTTCGCTTCTTCTTCGGCGGCGCGGTGTTCGCTCGGTGGCCGTAGATTGATGATGGCCTTAACGCCCTCCGTTTTCAACCGCGCCAAATGCTCGAGTCTTGGTTGAGCGCCAGTACAGAACTGGTCGTTGATGCGAATGAAGTTTCTGATGGGGTGAACCTCTTGTTGCGCCGTAACTGATGCAGTCGCGAGCAACAGCAGGACAGAGATCGCTTTTGCTATTTTCATCTTTGAGCCTCCGAATGTTCTGGACTCCTAGCGGATTGAGTGTACTTGTTTTTGCATATCCCAACTAATTATCTTCAATCGAGGGCGCTGACCGCGCTTGCGATCACAAACAGTAGACCTGCCACGACGAACATTACCACCATCAACTCCTTATTTGCATTTGCCCATTCAACCGTTTGTTGAACTGTTACCTTCGTTTTGACGTCTATTTTCTTGCACGTCCTGACAACCTTGTCCTACAATGCTCAGCCAACACAGACTGGGTGGAATTCGCGCGCGACCGTCTCCCACGCAAGCCGTTCCGGGTAAGCTCTATAAAAATTGAAGCCTCGGGCATCACAGCCTGGCTCTTCGGCATCTCTGTTGACAGCTTTCTCAGGTCTGTCGGACAAGTCTCAGGTGCTTGACGAAAAACAGCGAGGGTTACATGCACTTACCGGCCAGATGGGCTCTTAGGATCGCGCTCGCAGTATCCTTTCTCTTCGTTTTTGCCACACAAATTTCCTTTACTCCTGGAGCCCAGCACCAGGGTGCGCAAAAGCCAGCTACCGGCACAACACCGGCGAAAACCGATCCGACGGGAACTCCAACACCCCAGCAAAGGCTGGGCAATGAACTCGACGGGCCTTTGATCGTAAACACCGATCTCATCACCTTGACGGTAACCGTGACTGATACCTACGGTCGCTATGTTTCGGGGTTGAGTCAGAAGGCTTTCACCATACTCGACGAGAAGCAGCCGCAGGAGATCACTTTCTTTAGTGACGACGATTCGCCAGTCTCCGTGGGCGTGATCTTCGATGTGTCGGGTTCAATGAGCGGTGACAAGATTAAGAACGCGCGTGAAGCGCTGGCTAAGTTTATTCAAACTAGTCACAACTCAGATGAGTATTTCCTCATCGCCTTCAACTCACGGGCCCAGTTGCTGCTCGATAAAACTCGCGATGGCAATGCGGTTTTAGACAAGCTCACTTTCGTTCAGACCAAAAACAATACGGCGCTCTATGACGCCTGCTATCTCGGCGTGGAGAAGGTGCAGCGCGGGCTCCATCCCAAACGAGCGCTCCTATTGATCAGTGACGGCCAGGACAACAACTCCCGTTACACCTTCAATGAGCTTAGACGCCTGTTGAAAGAATCCGATGTGGTTTTGTATGCCGTGGGAATTCTTAGTGGCGGCGATGCCGGCAGCGCCCTAGGGATGGAAGGCCAGGGCATTCTCGATGAATTGGCCAATGTCTCTGGAGGAAAGGCGTTCTTCCCGCGCTCGGCTGTGGAAATGGATGACATCTTTGAGCAGATCGCTCTGGAATTACGGCATCAGTATTCGATCGGCTACAAACCCAGCAATTTTTCCAACGATGGCAAGTGGCGTAAGATCAAGGTGAAGGTAACTCCGCCGCGTGGCCTGCCGCGCCTGTTTGTGCGTTCTAAGGAGGGTTACTACGCAATTCCCGGCGCACGATGACTTTCGACTTTCTAATCGCTTCGGCAACGCTCAAACTCTCCCAAGGCATCCTTCGAATGTGTGCGCAGTGGACGCAGTTGTTCGCGACGCTGTTTGCCCCAGTTCTCGCGGAGTAAGTGAGCAAACAAGCTCTGGCGCTCCGCCCCCATCTCCAAGGGGTTTGCGGGGCGCTTCGCATGATCGGGCATCTGCCCTTAAGCTATGGGCGAGCACTTTGTGGGTAACATCGGCAGCTAGTCGGCGTTTTCTTAGGCGAGGTTATAGTTTGTGATAAACCGTTCCATGTATCGTGCGATGAGTTCCCGGGCCCGGACTCTTGTCCTTCTAAGCCTGCTTGTGTTCACCGTCGCAGTGCTTATAGGTTCAAATTATACTTCGGCTGCAGGTAGGCAGGATGAGCGCGCTCGCCGTACCGGTCAACCTTCCGCGCCACCAACCGCCACACCGACTCCGGCACCGAGGACCGGCTCAACGCAGAATCGGCCTGCGACAACAGCCTCTCCTGCGGCGGTGCCTACCGCGACGACTACTCCGGTACCGAGGACCACGACGCCTCAAACACCTGTAAGCCGACCGACGGTTAAGCCGACTCCCGAACCGTCTGGGATTGATAGGATCATACCGCAACTGGGGGAGCCGCCTCCGCCGCCAGTGCTAAAGCCAAAACCGACACCCACCCCACCCGAAGAGTTTGGCGAGGGTGAGATCGTTAAAGTAGACACCGAACTGGTCACCCTCAATGTTCGCGTAATTGACCGGAATAACCGGCCGATCGATAACGTGAAAGAGAACGATTTCCACGTCTTTGAAGACGGCGTAGAACAGCCCGTGGCTTTCTTTACCCGAGAAGAAGTCCCGGTCAGCTACGGCCTGACCATAGACAATTCAGGCTCGTTGAGGAGCCAGTTACAGAGCGTGATCGACGCGGGCAAAAGCATCATCAACAGCAACAGGCCAGGGGATGAAACCTTTCTGGTCCGTTTCATCAGCAGCGACAAAATCGAAACCCTGCAGGACTTCACCTCGAACATGGAGCTCCTTTTGGATGGACTCGACAACATGTACATAGAGGGAGGCCAAACTGCGGTCATCGATGCAGTCTATCTATCCGCGGAACGTGTTGCTGAATACAAGAAGGGAGACGAAAACGACCGGCGACGGCGCGCCCTAATTGTAGTAACTGATGGCGAAGATCGGGTGAGTTTCTATAGACAGGAACAATTGTTTGGGCGGCTGCGCGAGGCAGATGTCCAGATCTACGTTATTGGTTTCGTCAACGAGCTCGAGAAAGACGGCGGCTTTATCCGCAAGAGTTCTCGCGACAAAGCAGTCAATCTACTGAATAAGCTGGCATCTGAAACTGGCGGCCGCGCTTTCTTTCCCCAGTCAATATCGGAATTGCCCAAGATTGCCAACGAGATCGTGCGCGATCTTCGCACCCAGTACGTGCTCGCCTATAACCCGACAAACAAGGCCCGTGATGGTTCATATCGTACGATTAGGGTTGCGGTGGCGGATGCGGCGGGTCGTGACAAGCGTATCGCGCTCACGCGCGGCGGGCGTATTGCCCCCAAGGGAGGACCTCCGGCCCCGGCTCCCACGAAACCCGCTACACGCGCAACTACCGCGAACCCAAGGGCGGCTTCTACAACAAAGACCCCTTAAGAGGCTCAAGCTTGGGCTGGGCCGGTACTGGCTCGGCTTGAGTTCTCCCTGATAGCTCACAACATGCTGCCTCAGAGTCCTAGCAGATTGTTAGTAGCCACCATCCTGACGCTAATTTCCTTCCCTTGCGCCGTCGGACAAAAAGTCCAGAAGGCTAAATCAAACCTCCGCTCCGTGCCGGCTATCACTTCGCGAGCTGAATTTGACGCCCCCCTCACGTGCTCTTCGTCATCGACCGCCAGGGCAAGAAGAAGATCTACTATGTGAACTCGACGCGCAATCCAGTTCACAAAGATTTCGTGAATGGCACTTATCTATCTCTCGAGCGAGGCGAGGAGTTTTTCGAGAAGAACTACCTGAAATCTAACCGGCGCTTTATGTTGGGCACAATCGCCTATCAGACTCCTTCGCAGCGATGGACGTTCGAATTTTGGGAAGGCGATCTAATTTCTGCGGCTCAAATCAAGACTGCGTCCGATGTCATCAACAAAAGCTTCTTTCAACCCGTGGCCTTCAAGCCAAACTCATCACGCCAGGACGAGGCATCGGTCGGTGTTGAAGGCCTCGAGCGCCTCCTGCAGAGTGACATTGCTAAAGAGCAGGAGTATGAACCGCTGAATCTGGCCCGCGGTCTGGGGCGGATTCACATCATCGAGAAACTGGACGAGCATGTCGAGATCGGATCCAACGAAATCCTGGTGCTGAACGAAGTGCCCATCCAGCTTCCGCCGGTTGCCGGCTTGATCGTCGCCAAGCCTTCCACGCCCCTGTCGCACATCAATCTGCTTGTGAAGGGTTGGGATGTGCCTAACGCCTATATCAAGAATGCGCATCAGCTTCTGAAGGAATACGACGGTTGGTGGGTTTCGTTTGAGACCAAGCGAGACACCTACACGATCAAACGCGCCGATCTCGCTCAAGTGAAGGAATATCAGAAGCGCATGGCTTCTCGCCCCGACCTGATCAGGCCGCGGTCAGATCTGACTGTGAGTCGCATTGCTTCCCTCAGTCAACAACGGACCAAAGATGTCATAGCCTATGGTGGCAAGTCGGCCAATCTAGGCGAGATGATGCAGGCTCGCCTTCCGGGAATCATCGTTCCTAACGGCTTCACCATTCCCTTCTTCTATTACGACCAGTTTATCCGCGAGCACAGACTCGACGAGACAATCGACGAAATGATGAACGATCAGAAGTTTGTTCACGATCCTTCCTACCGGCGTGCGCGGCTTAAGGAGTTACGAGAGCAGATGCAAAAAGGTCGGGTCAACGAGCAATTGCGCAGCGCTGTCTTGCGCGTTGTTCATGCTCAGTATCCAGGCAAGGGTTTATTCGCGCGCAGCTCGTCAAACTCGGAAGACCTACCGAAGTTCAGTGGCGCCGGTATCCATTCCAGCGTCCCCAATGTCAAGGGTGACCAGCGGCTGTTAGAAGCGATTAAGACCGTCTGGGCTTCGCTTTGGAATTTCGAGGCGTATGAAGCGCGCGAGCGTGCCGGGATTGATCATGGAAAAGTTTTTATGGCGGTGCTGATCCAGGAGGGCATCAACGCGGACAGCGCGGGAGTTATGC
>JAIVJP010000101.1 GCA_020199975.1 Acidobacteriota bacterium | reverse complement strand
TCAGGCGGTTGATGCCGCTCTTTCGTTGTAGCTGTTCGTTGGCGTAATCCTCCTCGGTGTAGGCCATCGGGCCGAAGAGGACCGGAATGCCGTGCCCGCGCGCCACTTCGATGGCGCGTTTCAAATTGCCTATCACGTCGTTCTTTTCCACGGTGTTTTTCACCAGCTCCCAACCGGCCCCGCCTTCGGAAAGGAAGTCGTTGACGGGATCAATCACGAGCAGAGCCGTGCGGTCTGGCGGGAACGAAATCCCGGCATCTTCTTTTGGCAGGTAGGTAGCACCGCCTTCACCGTCGCGGCCAAGTCGGTTAGTATTCGTCTGGTTCATAGCATCTCTCCTTTGTTTGCGTAACCCTCAATCCGGCCAAGGCTACCAGCCGCTCACTTCAGTTAAGCGGTCGCTGATTGGCCTTGTTTCATCTCCTCCATTTGGCGGCCTATCTCCTGAAGCCGTCTCTGGCCGAGCAACTCCTCAGCCTGCGGAAACATTTCGTTCTCTTCTTCGTCCACGTGGTGCTCGATGTGCTTTTCAGTTCGCTCAGTTGATCTTCCCAGTCGTCGCTTTGCCCGCTCATCTTGGTGAGCAACTCATCAACCTCTCGGTGCTCTTTGTAAGACTCCTTGATGAGATTGCGGGTCTCATCGAAGTTTTCGAGCGCAGGATAGAAGAATTGCTCTTCCAGTTTGGTGTGAAGCGTGAGCGCACCTTTGAGCTTATTGAACACCTCTATTCTTGAGCTGGCGGTCGCACCTTCACCGGTGTTCTCAAGCTGCTCGATCATGCTCAGCACCTCTCTATGGTCGTTCTTCAAAAGCTCTATCGCAGTCATCTCCAGTCTTCTCCTTTCAGTTGATGTGCGAAACAATCGTCTTAACCCCGTTCCCCGTCCCCTTGCCGCCACTCGATTCGGCAGGTTGAAATGGGAGCTTCCATTTTTGTGACGCGCGCCTGCGGCGCATCACTCGATGGGGTTATTCCCCGGGTTGATGACGGGCTGCAACTTGCTCATCAACTTCTCCATGCCGTACACGACGTTCCCCATCTCGCGGCGGAAGTCCTCCTTCGCCTTCTCGCCACCGCGCTCGACGGCGTGGTCGAACTCCGCAGCGCCGTGGATGAACGGGATCAGAAAGTTCTCCTGCTGCCCCAGGTTCACTGGGTCTTCGCCCTTCGCCTCGCGCTTGAGGAGTTCTTCCATCTTGTCTCGGAAGAGTCCCTCCTGCCCCGCCCACAGGGCGCGAAACGCCACGCGGCCTGTGCGGTCAACCAAGTAAGCTGAATTGGGCAGCGGCCCGTAGGCTCCGTGCGCCGCGCCTTCGAGCGTGTCCACCGCCGTAGTCCAAGGGATCTGGTCCTGCCCCGCCCAGTCGCGCGCGTGGCGCATCTTCTGCTCGTCGCTGGTGTGGTGCGGGTAGCGCTCGCCCGGGTGCGCCTCGCGCACGTAGACCGAGACGAACTCGACGCGATCCTTAAAATCCTGGTACAGGTTGAGGAAGCCAGGCCTGGCCCCCGCCGTCATCGGTCAAGTGACCGAGCCGAACTGGATGAGCACGGGACGCTTGCCGCGATGATCGCTCAGGCGGAAACGGCCCCCGTCGACGGTCGGCAGATTGAAGTCCGGCGCGAGTTGGCCCGGCTCCGGCCCGCCGGGGAAGTGCATGTCCTCCTTCACCATGTGCCGACGGAAAGTGTCATAGTTGTACGGTTCTTCGGACACCTCTTTCTCCTTCCTGCTCTCACGTCTGCGAACCAATGTTGTGCCGCAGGACTCTGCGTGCAGCTTGCGCATCGGCAACGACTCGGGCCGCCCCTACGTCCGCAAACAGGCGGACGATTACCGCGACGCCACTGACGGGCATCTTCGGCGCACGGAGCCCGTCACCGCCCCCGTTTCGCTAAGCCTCAACGCTCGTTCCGAGTTCACCATGAACGGGCGTGTACATCGCGCCCACTATCGCTCCGTAGATCAGGTGCTCGATCACGAACAGCCCCGTGCCCATCATTCCCATGCCCGACATGAACGCCCCGGGCGGCGGCATCTGCTCCGGGATCATCGGGTGCATCATCGGCATCATCCCCATCACGATGCCGCCGATGATGACGTGGATGATGGCGAACCCGAGCCCGGTGAGCACCCCGGCGCGGTTCGTCACGTACTCGAACCCGACCGCGTAGATCAGGGCTATGACGGCGGAGATGATCAGGTGGATGACGAAGCCCATGACCCACGTCCCCGTTCCCGGCATGCTGCCCGTCATCGTGCCGAGCATCATCTCCGGGTTCGCCTGCGGCATCATCGTCGCGCGCACCAAGGCCATGATGACAGTCATCACCGTGCCGCCCACGACCCCGGCCAAAATTGCTCTTCCGAAGTTCATCCGCATTACCTCCTCTTTGTTTGACGCGCCGTCGAAGAGCGCTCTCCTAGCATTCAAGTAGTCCCGCTCGGCTTTCACCTTTCTGTAAAGCTTTTCGTTTCCTCCCCTCACCATTCAGGTCTAGGGTGAGCCCGAGCACCAGGCCGGCCAAGCCCGCGCCGGCAATCGCCAGCCAGTTGCGGTTCTCCGTCGCCCAAGCTTGCGCGCTCCAGCCGCTCGAACGGTCGTCGAACGGGCCGTGCGCGCCGTGGTCTCCCGCCACGGGCCCCCACAGGTTATCGGGGCGATTCGGTTCGTCGGGTTCGTCCGTCTGCTGCGACTCGTAGCCGTTTCGCGCGGTAATGGTCCGCGTAGCCGGGCGCGATCTTGTCGCCGATGATGGCCTTGACGGTGGGGAAGCCGACGTACATCTCCCGCCGCTCATTGTGCGCGACGAAGTGGACGGCTTCGGCTCCGACTTCGGGCTGGAAAATGGGGGGCACGGGCAAAGGCTTATTGGGCAGGCGAGACTTAACCCAGTCGAACTGCGGAGTGTTCATCGCAGGCATCTGCACCATCGTCACGCGCACATTGCTCTTGTCGTGAAGCAGCTCGCTCCGCAAGCTGTCAACGAAGCCTTGAATGGCGTGCTTCGCGCCGCAGTAGGCAGACTGAAGAGGGATGCCGCGGTAAGCGAGGGCGGAGCCGACCTGTATGATGACGCCTCGGTCGCGCGGGAGCATCCGCTTGAGCGCGACTAGGGTGCCGTAAACGTAGCCGAGGTATGTCACCTCCGTCACGCGCTTGTACTCTTCCGGCTTCATCTCCTTGACGGGCGAGAAGACCGAAACCATCGCGTTATTGATCCAGATATCGATGGGGCCGAACTCGCGCTCGACTGCCTCGGCTGCCCGCTCGACCGCGTCCGCGTCGGCCACGTCCGTCGGCAAGACCAGAGCCTTACCCCCCGAATCCTCGACATCCTTACGCGCGCCGTCGAGGCCGTCGCGGCCTCGGGCCAGCAAGCCGATGTATGCGCCGTCGCGCGCAAACCTTTGAACGAGGGCGCGCCCCAACCCTGCCGAGGCGCCGGTGACCACGACTACTTCAGGTTTACTTAATTGCTTCACTGCTCATCCTCCATGCCCCCAACTGATGACGTTCTCGATCAGGATGTCTGTCGCGTTCTTCACCACCCTCACCTTACAAACCCGCGCCGCCGGAATCTGCCCATTGTGATGGTGACGTGCGGGCGACTCATCGCGGCCATCTGTGCCAGCTCTTCGTGGCTTACGGGCAGAACGACCTCGCCCTTGCTTTCGGCGCCCGCCCTCCCGCGCACCCCGGCCAGTTGGAGCAGCAATCTTCCGAGCCGCTCCTCGGCGCCGCGGTGCGCGAGCACTTCTATGCGGTGCTCGGATTCCGTCAGGCGCTCGCACATGGTGAAGACCAGCGCGGCGAGCGCGGCGCTGTCCTCCTGCAGGTAGCCCAGAAAATCTTTGAGCTTGATCTCAACGGCCTCGCTCTCGACGACGGCGCGAGCGCTGGTGCCGCGCACGTCGCCCCGCGCCGAGCAGAAGCACAGCTCGCCGAACGGCTCGCCCGCGCCAATCACGCGCACGATCACTTCGTTGCCGCGGGCGTCGCCGACCATGACCGCGACCTGTCCGCGACGCAGGAAGAAGACGCTGTCCGCACGGTCGTCCGGCCGCCACACGTCCACGTCCTTGCGGTAGCGCCACACGTGCCCCAGCGAGCGGTCGCCCGGCAGGTGCTCCAACACCAAGCCCGTCAGCCCCTGACAGTCGCGGTGAGATTTGAATTGGGCCTCCCTCCGTTTTGCCATAACCGAACACCACCAGCGCGCTTGGACAAGGGCGCACGCCCGTTACACGTTCGCCGAAATCTATTGCGGGGGAAATGAGGGGAATTTGATTCCAGGGGAAGACGAATATTAGCACTGCGACGCGGAGTTCTTACGTTAGCCTGCTAACGTCAATCTTAGTATTTTTTAATTGCCTCGGCGGACGGTAAATGTAAACCCAGCCCGTATAACGATCCGTGTAAACCTGCGACGACCGTCGCAAAATGCCTCTTTTTACAGTAAGACGACAAAGATCCGGCGCATACTTCTCCGTGCCGGCAACTGCTTTGCCCAGTCACAATAATGTAAGAGATCGAACACCCTCCTCGCGGATTCTGGTGACTGAATTCAGCCGCGAAAGATCTCCGTTTCGGGCCTGAACGCTAGCCACGCGAAACGAAGTAATCTCCGTGCGCGATTGGTCGGAGCCTTCCCCGCAGTTCACCGCTCGCGGTCTGGACTAGCAATGTTCCATCGGCTCCACGTTTCCGCATCATCACCGCAAAGCTATCACTTCAGTTTCTGGCGGTTCATACTTATCCGGTTGCTTCGACGGCTCTGATTTCTGCCGGCTTAAACAGCCACACGAAGCCAGCGCCGAGAATCAGGCCATAGATGATGTGGCCCATCAGACTACCAACGGCCACCATACGCATCGGTGGCATCATGATGGACGCAAACGGAGGCATACCCAGCAATACTGGCATCAGAATCTGCCCGCCTAGAATCCACCAAAAGATTCCGTTGAGGGCGCCCCAGCCGAGGCCTGCGCCATAACTGCCCGCGCGTCCACCCAGAATCCAGCCAAAGATTCCTCCAATGACTGCGCTGTTAAAGAGGTGGTAAATCCAGCCGACAACAATGCTGTCAGATCGCACCACCATTGCGACCATCTGCATCATCGGCATCTGTTTCCCGTCGGGCGTGGGTGCAGACATCATCTGCATCATCATTCCAAACACCACGCCTGCCACTAGTCCCGCAATTATCCCAGCTCCAACTTTTGAACGCACTTCACGCCTCCTTTTAATCTTGTTGTGGCGTCGCTTTATTTTGAAGAAGTCGCAGCCGGTGGGATTTATTCCCCATCCAAGCACTTTGTGGTAGTTCGATTTTGTGAGTTTTGTTGTCGGTCTGAGCGATCTATTAGTCTTCAGGCCAATGTTTTACGGCTCAAACTGTTCCAGGTGGTCGGCAAGAATATTTATCACGCTCGCGGTAACTAGCCATACAAAGACACCACCGAGAAGCAATCCGTACAAGATGTAGCCGAACAGACTATCGATGGCTACCATGGGCATAGACATCATTACTGACGCAAACGGAGGCGTCCTTCTGCAGATCTCCTGTGGCGGCAGAGGACGCGGTGCAAGAAGCCTATATCGACGCTTGAAAATACGGGAATACATTTAAGACCGGAACTAGAGTCTTGCGATAAGCAAAGGCCAAGCATACCGAGAAGGGCTCATGA
>JAIVJP010000100.1 GCA_020199975.1 Acidobacteriota bacterium | reverse complement strand
AAGTTATCTCAGCCCGATGATGCGCGATAAGAATAAGACCCGGGATCTCTACAAGCGGCTCGAGTTGGCTCTCCGCGCACACGGACCACGCCTGACCGCAATTAGACGCAGCACGCCTTTGGAGTACGCCGTTTGGATCAAGAAGTTGGAGGAATTCGCGCGTAAAGGACGAACTGAAGCACTCAATTCCTTTTACGGACACACAGTGTTTCGTGAACCTCAGAAAAAGGCTGAGGAAAGACCATTGGACAAATCACGTAAGAACAGCGCCGCGGCGCCGGAGAGAACACCATGATAACGACCCGAACTAATTTAGTGGCGCTGGCCCTCCTTTGCCTGCCAGCTTTGACTCTCTTCAGTTCGGCCAAACCTGTTCAGTCTCGCGATCACTTGACCCCACAGGAGGTGGAACTCGTCAAGGATGCCCAAGTTCTGGATCAGCGTATTGAGATTTTTGTGAAAGCAGCAGATCGCCGCCTGCTGGTATTGACCGGCGTGGATGCTCCGAGTCCAAAGCAACTAAAGAAAGATTCTGAAAAGTGGGGGGAATTGCCAAATGGTTCGCGCGCGGAATTGCTGGGAGACATTGCGAAGATTCTGGACGAAGCCGTTACCAATATCGACGATGTCAGCGCGCGCGACGAAAAAAACCCGCTGATTCCCAAAGCTCTCCGGAAACTGGCAGCGGAGGCAACTCGAATCTTCGATCAGTTGCGGCCTTTGCGTGAACAAGCTAGGGGCGACGCAGAGACAGCTCGTTTTGAAGAGCTCACAGAAAATGCTGAGTCGATACTGGAGGCTGCTACGAAGTTACCGCCTCCGGTTGAAAAGAAAAGAAAAGGTAAGGAGGAAAAAGCGAAGGGAAAGAACTGAGCATTTTCCATTTGGCATCTTTATTAGTCGTAGAGGCGCGCCCACGTCGCGCCCCTACGTGTGGAAAACCTACCTGCCTCTTCTCACGGCCGCACTAACTGCCCTGGCCTCCGAGTCCAGAGCCGTTCCGATGCTTGCTTCACCACCTTCCTCTTTTCCAGTCACGGACGACTGTAAGCGTGGTGAAGTCTCACCCACGGCAAATAGTCTAAAGTCGACACGCGCATCGCTCCGATCGACTCCGCTGACTCCCGTGGCGCGGCCCAAAATACCGCCGAGCTTCTTCGCCGCGGAGATCTTCAAACTACTGATGTCGGTATAGAGGATGAAATTGCATTGCTTGGCTTTGGCTTCGGCTTCGGCTGCTGCTTGCGATGTCGCGTTCAGCCGCACTGCATCTATTCCCGCCCCTCCAATTCCATTCACCAGACGTTCACGCAACGCGTCGAGTGAAACCGGCCGACCGCTCATGTTATTGATCGTCACGACTCCCACGCGGAGGGTCCCCGCTTGTTTGGTTTCGGCCAGACTGGAGATTGCATTGTTTCGGTCGTCAGCGCTGGGGTCAGGCGCCGGCATCGCCGAGCTTGTCGTTTCCGCCGTTGAGAGCGCGCCATATAGTTCCTGAGAGTTCTGCGTTTCAGTGTACCCGGCGGGCACGTCGAATAAAGCCGCATCAAGCGGCTCACGCGAAAGCTCCACCACCTCCTTGGTTGATGTGAACATTTCCTTACCGTCGGCGCCGTACATCGTGGTCGTCTCCATCAGTGGATATCCAGTACGCGCAGCTCCTAGTTGCTTGAACTGAATGCGATCCCTACAGCCACCAGGGGCGACGGGGTAGTTTGCCGCATAGCTTCCACCTTGATTGCAATCAAGTCCAAAAGAGAAGTCTATGTACCAACCATCCCGCTCAGTTCGCTGATTCAGTGACAGTGGAACTCTTGATGTGTCTCGCCGTAAAACCGAATATCTCTTTGCGTTCGCCAGTATCGATAGAGGTGGTGGTGTATGTTACAACGCCTCCACGGCGAGATGGCTCCGCCGGCCCACTCGGCGCAGTACTGCTCGGAACTGACCCGGAGGAATCGCTAGCTTCCATCGATGTGATGACGTATTTGCGAGCTTTCTCGTTCAGTTGAATCGTACGCTTAAGATCACACTGGATGATACTCACCATAGCCATGTGGCCGGTACGCATTTCGCTGCGTTCGCGTGCGCCTTTAAGCATTGTGGCGCTTTCCATCATTTGCCCGCCGGTGTTCGTCTTGTACTTAATTTTCAGATCCGGTTTCGGTGCCGGCGCGGGCGTGCGCGGGCTCCGGCCACGCGGCTGTTGCGCGACAATGACTGAAACTAATGAAACCAAAACAAGAAAGATGTAGATCCCCTTAAGCCCTTTTCCCATGATCCCCCTCCTTCGTTTAATATTGGTATTCGTCCTGCTCGTCTGTTTCCCTCCGCTGCGGATCTCAGAACTCCAAACCCAGGTCTTCACGTGCGAAACCTAGTCACGCGCCTTGCGCAATACTTCGGTCGCCCGCTTTATTGCCGCGACAATTCTATCCAGGGCTTCTTTTGCGTTGGCCGTGCTTCGATCTTCAAGCGCCTGACGAAAATCAGGAAGCGGCTGAGCTGCGTATCCCGTATAGAATCCCGGCGCGTAGATCTGATGCCGGTACCAGGGCCGTCCACGCAACCCTCGGACGTCAGTTAGCGCTCGTTCGGTTGCCAGCAATGCATCGTTAATGCGTTTCAATCTTGCCTCTGATCCCCGATACCGATCGTTCGCTTCCACCCGCGTTCGCTCAACCTCGAGCACTGTTTCTTGCCGGCTTTTCTCAACCCGGCCAGCCTCCCTGGAGAAGTTTTCAATCGCTTCGCTTATTCCCTTTTCATCAAATGCGGCTGATAGATTCCGGCGCCTCGCCATCTTAAGGCTCTCGGTAAAAAATTCGTTGATCTGCGCGCCGTAGTCTACGTAGTCGAACGGAAGTCCGTCCGCATCAGCCAAACGCATTGCCACCGTGCCCCACAACTGCGCCGCCGCTACGTGGTAAGCAAAGGTTGGATCACCGAAGCGTGTCATCCAGTGGAACGAATCATAGGCGGAGTGGTAGACGCCGTAATCACCCCCGAACCCCATGTCGAGGGAAGGAATACCCAGATGCTGCAAAAACGGCGTGTAATCCGATCCTGATCCCAACGCGCCAATGCGCGCCTCGGCGATGTTCACGTCCGAACCAGTTTGGGCATCAGTCAACTCCGGTTCAGGGAGTGATTCGCGACTTCGGTCCTGCCATTGTTGATACACGCTCTTTCCCGTTTTGGGATCGCGGATGTCGCGCGTCGCGGCGCGAATCAATTTCCACAACGACGGGACGGATGACGCGCCAAAGTTTGCACCCGAAACTGCCGCATCCATATTTAGGTAAGCGACCGCTTTCTCTCTTAATTCGTCGGCATATTCTTCGGCCCACTCCGTTGAGCCGATCAGCCCATACTCTTCACCATCCCAACTACAAAGCACGATCGTGCGACGCGGTTTCCAACCGTTCTTCAACAACCGGCCAAAGCCTCGCGCGGCTTCGAGCATTGCGGTTGAGCCGCTGTTTGGATCTACCGCGCCGAAGGTCCAGGCATCGCGGTGATTGCCCATGATCACCCACCGGTCCCTTTCTTCATTACCCTCTATGCGAGCTACTACGTTCCAGATCTTGCGAATCTTGTAGTCCATCTCAGTTTTCAGATGGACCCGCAGATCGTCAGTACCACCCACGTGATATGCGAACGGCAATCCACCCTGAAAGCCTTTGGGTCGCACAGGCCCGCGCATCGGTTCCAGCAGCCGGCGCGCGTCTCCGTAGGAGATGGGCTGTACGGGGATGCGCGTCAGATTGGTTGCTTCCTGGATCTTCAATCTCGCGACACCACGAATCGAGGGCTTCCCGGGAGTCAACGGGTCGCCCGGATACTGAAACAAATACTGGACCGAGCCTCGCTGTGCAGAGCTTTCAGGACGCCAGGGGCCTTTTGGATAGACGTCACCCTGCATGTAGCCGTCATCTGACGGATCCGAATAAATGATTAATCCAATCACGCCATTTTCCTCGGCCACCTTCGCCTTTACCCCCCGAAATGAGTTGCCGTAGCGCGCGAGGACAATCTTGCCTTTTACATCAACGCCGAGTTTCTTTAGCGCTTCATAATCAGGAGGCAAACCATAGTTGACATAAACCAGCGGGGCAGTGACATCACCGCTCGGACTATAGCCATTAAAGAGCGGAATTATTTTGGGACTCGATGATGTCGGGTCTTCGGGAACTACTGCTTCCTTTACCGTCAATCTCTCTCGGCGGTTGCCAACAATCTCGACAATTCCCGGCTGCTTTGGGTAGGGCAGGAGAACTTCATACTCTTTCAGCTCTGCTGCCAGGCCATAGCTGCGCATATGGTCTCGCACATAAACCGCGGTCTCATAGTCTTCTTTGGTTCCAGCGACGTGAGGTTCGGCAGTCAGCCGCCTCAAATGCTCACGCGCCGAGCTTGCCATAGGAACTGCGCGAAACTCTTCCTCTAGCCGGCGCTGAGCTATCGCACCCTCGCGCGTGAATCCATCCAGTGGTCGCGCTCCGTCTGCCGGCCGAGAGCTGGCCAGGGCTAGAGGATTGATTTGGGAGCACGAAGCCACACGTGCGCACTGACTAATCGACGGGCAATCCTGTGCTCGGTTCCCCAAAAGAGCTTGCGGGACGGCGGTCGAATAACAGCTTAAGCAAAACAGCAAAATCAGAACGGACGATCTTGAGCGTTGTCTCATATCAACCCTTCAACCTCGAACACTGAACATTGATTTGCCTATCATCGTAGGATAAAGAAAGCTAACCTTGAAAGGGAAGGTACCTCTCGATGGACAGCAGATACTACCCCGGCGTTGAAGCTGACGTTCACAAACTCATTACTGAGCTGCGCAATCTTTTTGACGAAGATTACGAAGTGCAATCGATGCAAGTATCTTCAACGAGCTTGCTGCAGGCCCGTAAGTCTAGCACGTTGCGCGACCTCACCGGACTTTCAGCCGCGCTGACAATCAAGATTACGCCGGAGGCAGGCGGAACGCGGGTTGAGATAGGCATGCAGAAGTGGTTTGACAAAGCCGCCGTCGCTGCCGTTGCCCTGATGCTTTCTGCCGGGTTGCTGCTGGCGCTGCCGGCGCTGGGAGCTTACCGGCAATACAGGGTTACTGAAGATGCCTGGAAGGTAGTCGAAGAGCACATAGCGCGCAAAGCCGGAGGCTACATTCCTCCCCTGCCCGGCCGTTGTGGAACTTGCGGGGCCGCGAACAGCGCCGGCGCAGAATTCTGTTCGTCTTGCGGTGCGAATCTACAAGTGGGCCGTACCTGTACTGGATGTGGGGCTGTTCAGAAAGATGCTTCTGCCCGTTTCTGTAATCGCTGTGGCCAGTCTCTCACCGCAAGCTAGTCTCCAATGTCCGGATTTCCTGGTCGCACTATTGACTTGGTAACGCTTTGGTCATATAAGTCTCGCCAGCTCGCTGTATTCTTTCCATCTGTTGTAGATTGCAGACGCCCTTCAACCCATGGAGGTGGGTAAGCTATGAAGAAGTCTCTCCTTTTAGTTCTTGTTTCTCTCTGCGTTTGTTGTTTCTCCCACGCCAATGCAC
>JAIVJP010000099.1 GCA_020199975.1 Acidobacteriota bacterium | reverse complement strand
GTGCATATTCACTTTCGCATCTATCGGAAGCGGCACTCCAGCGCTCTTCGATCCGCCTCGCCGACTGGTGATTCAGGGTCCCGATTCGTGCGCAATCCCATGTACATTGGTGCAGGACTCGGCCTCGCCAGCGCCGCGCTCTTCTACGAGTCGTTGCCGCTTCTGGGTTATGCTGGCCTCTTCTTTCTCGCAACTCACCTCTTCGTGGTGTGGTATGAGGAGCCCACTCTACGGCGAACCTTCGGACAAAAGTACGAAGCATACTGCCGCCAAGTCGGGCGATGGTGGCCGAGCGTATGAACCGCACAGGAGTTCTGGCTGAGTGACGAGTCCCCTGAGCATGGCAACTTTAGTCCAGAGTCGCTGGGCGGGGGCTCTGCTCGGATGATCTTTACCGTTCCGGATCCTGATGCGATGTTAGCGAAGGCACTGGCGTCAGGTGCGCGAGAGGTCTTCGCGGTGGAGGAAGCGCATGGCTGGCGCTTGGGCCGCGTGGTCGATCCATTCGGCCATCACTGGGAGATCCGTCGTCCGCTGGCGTCGTAGAGCACCGGCTCTCGGTTTTGATAGCGTCACCGTCATTAGGAACAGGGGCAATTCCAATCCAGTCGGGTGGGTTCGAGTACTTCAGAGGACAAACGATTATGAACAGCGTGAAACCGATACCGGACGGCGTCCCAGTTGTGATGCCGATGTTAGTGTGCCGCGACGCTTCGGCTGCAATTGACTTCTGCAAGACCACGTTTGGTGCCCTGGAGCTGGTGCGCCGACCGGGTCCCGACGGGAACGTGGCACACGCGGCGCTGACAATCGGCGGGGCTATGATCATGATCGAAGGAGAGTTCCCAACCCTGGCGAGCCGCGCTCCACAGCCGGACGGCAGCTCGCCGGTGGTGATCTACATCTATGTCGAAGACGTGGACACAGTGATGCAGCGCGCGGTGGCCGCCGGTGCGAGGGTCCTGATTCCGGTGAAGAACCAATTCTGGGGCGACCGCACCGGGCGGATTGTCGATCCGTCGGGGCACGTATGGACCATCTCCACGCGCGTCGAAGAGACTTCGTCCGAGGAGAGGCACGAACGGTGGTCCAGCATCGTCAAGGGTTGAGGGGTTTGTCACGGACCGAAATCAACGTCATTCACGGCGTCTCCAAACCAACGCTTGATTTTTGCCGTAAGTTGCGTCGCTCTGCGTCTTGCCCGCCGTCTAACACTTCGGTTGCAGGTGAGCTGCGATAACTCGCTTGTTAAGTTGAAACATCGATCAGCGTTGGTGCAACTTGCGCGGCCACCGGAACTCGGACGTTCACACTGAATGCCTTCTTCTTTCTGCTCCTCGTTGTTTTGGGGGCGCAATTTTCTTGCGGTGATAGGACCACCAGCACCTCAAGCAAACTTGCGCTATTGCCAACGGCAATCGGCCGCGAACCAAGCCGCCAGGACTCGTGAAAAGCCGAGTGACGAATCGGTGACAAATGAAAACGGCAGGTTGCGCGCCTGCCATAAGTCATTGATTTGATTGGCGGAGCAGAGGGGGATCGAACCCCTGACCTCCGCATTGCGAATCAGTGTAAGAGGTGTCTGAAGTCTTTCACACTCCTTGACAATCATTAACATTTTCAACAGGTTACAGCCGCCGACGCGTTGCAAGCTTTTACACGTTTTACCATCCTATTGCAGAAATTCTGGGAACGTTTTGGTCACAGAAAAATGGGGTGAACCCCGCTGTTGAGACAGTTTTCAATTGGCACACTTGCTGTCAATAGATTTTCCTTCTCAAATTAGGTCTTCTGGTTCAGAATTGCCCTCGGCTGGTGAAGCGGAGGTGAGCTCTGCTGGAGAGCAACTCGCCAAGGAATAACCAACCGGAGACTCATCGAAACCGATGGTCTGAGGAGCGGCCTGCGGGCCGCTCCTCGTTGTATGTGGACCATCGGGTCGATAGTCCTCCTCATGCCTGAAAAAACTCATGGTCGCGCCGGCGGAAGTCGCGGTGGACTCGAGTTGCTGCTCGAACTCCTCCGGCAGTCGATACGCACAAGAGAGGATGCGAATGGTTTCGGAATATACAGAAGTTGTTGCGAACAGTTTTGGCGAGAGCGTCGGGGTCATCAGATTACTCAGGCATCTCGCCTCGGAGCCCCGCGAGCATGCGCGGGTCGGACGGCATCTTCTCTGCGGCGCGTCGCCGTTCTTCATTGTCCTCATACCACCCCGGGTCCAGTATTGCGCCTGCCCGCACCAGAAGCGCGACCACTTCGTAGTAGGATCCGCGTTGGGCGCGCTCCGGGGCACCCCAACCATACAGCGCCCACCCCAGGGGTGTTCCACCATAACTTTCGTCTTTCACGTCGATTGGCGCGCCGCGCTCGAGGAGTAGCTTGACGGTGTCGACGTGTCCCTCGTACGCGGCCCAATGCAGGCCGGTCTCTTCGTCATGCTTGAGCTTCGCGTCCACTTTCATACCTCTTTGCAACAGGAAATCGACGACACGGGTTCGGCCGAATTCACAGGCCCAAGCGAATCCGTCCTTCATTTGTTCCTGCGTCGCGGGTGACTTCAGGCTGCCGTCATCCTTAAAGAAGCTTTTGACAACGTCGAGGCGCCCGACTCCGGCCGCTCCTTCCAGGTCTAACCGCGCGCCGCGACTCGCAAAGAATTCCGCCGCCTCCCCGCGCCCGTTATGGAGGCAGCCGTTGACCGCGCTGCCTCCGTCCGGACCGTCGATCATTGCGCCATGCTCGATCAAGAGATCCATCAGCGGGAGCTGCACGCCGGCGTTTTCTGGATGCCAACTCGTTGCCGTCAATCCCAGCGTTGTCGACCTGCCCCCATACGCGTCTGATTCCGCATTTACATCGGCGCCGGCCTTCAGCAGCAGCTTGGTGATCTCGACAATATTCTTCGGTGTCTTCTGGTGGAAGTCCTCGACGCCGTTCGCCGAGACATAATGGAGCAGCGTCGAGCGATGTTCACGCGTCGAACGCGCCCGCACCAGCTCGGGATTCTCGCTCAGCACCAGCTCGAGCGTCGCCGCGTCGCCGCTGACGATCGCGTCCACGGCCGCTTCAAACTTCGAGACCGGCGAACTAGCACGCGCTAGCGCTTCAAGGTGCTTGGCAAACTTCGGCCAGCTCGCGAAACCGTGCCCGCGCGCGACGAAGAACTGCGCGTCGGCAAGTGAACACCCAGCGCGTTCATTCATCTTCTTGAACTTGTGCCAGCGGTGCTCGATCCGTTCCGCTTCGTTGTCCATCTGTCGTTGGACTTGAGGTGTGATCTCCAGGCCTTGCAGCCGGGCAATGTTTTCCGCCCAGCGCGCGGCCCAGCCGCGAATCGCGCCGGGCTCGCTCGACTTGCAAGCGTGTTGGAAGTCTTTTGCGAGCTTCTTGTATTGCTCAAGGTTGGGACGAGGCGGAAGGGGAAGTGCGTCAGACATACGAATCTCCTTTCATTGCATGCCTGGAGTCCGACGAATCAGGCTGAAAGAAGGTTCGTAACCTTCAGTTTGCTTCAATGGGTGGGCACGGCCCTTTCCGCGGACTGGATGCGCCCCTCGCGCTGGTGCCCAATATAGGCCGCCGGCGAAACAATTACAAATTGGAGATTATCAAGATCACGGCGTCAAAAGGTCGAGCTTTACAAAGTCGGACGATAAGACTTGGTGGGCCCAACGAATCTTAGCCCTCGGGAGATCACCGGTTCGCCGGCGAATCAACTAGGGGCGCTCATTCCGGTCGGGCCCCCCGGTAGCGACTAAAACCTCGGTCTTCGCACA
>JAIVJP010000098.1 GCA_020199975.1 Acidobacteriota bacterium | reverse complement strand
GAACAAAAGTCGATAGGGCCGCCGCCAGCACCGCAAAGTAGTTTATAGTTCAAAAATCCATCACCACTCCTCTTGAGAATCGAACCATTCAGGCAGGCTACAGTTTTACTGCGTCGAACAGATATGTATTGTAAAAAATTAACCTTGGCAGGTTGTCTGGCTAAGCGATGGGGATGTAGTTGACGTAGTCGCCACGTTGGGTGAGGTAAGTGGAAGGATTAAGTCCGGAGAACGAGTGAAACTCTTTGATGAAGTGGGCCTGATCGTAATAGCCACATTCTAAGGCAATCGCTGACCATTCGATTTGCTTTTGTTGTTCTATCAGGTTCACCACTTTCTGGAACTTGGCGACGCGAGCAAAACTCTTCGGGCGCAATCCGACGATCTTTTCGAACTGCGAGATTAAGTGTTTCTGCGTGATGCCAATCATGCTCGCCAAATCGCGGATGGCAAGGAACTGCGGCGAGTGCTGCAATTGATGCACTGCAAACGTAATCAGGCGGTTTGGTTCCAAGGAGCGCTGAACCTGTCGCAGCAAAAACGTCTCCAGCCGCAGCAATCTGCGTTCTAGTGACCCAATCTCCTGCAGTTCATCCCGAATCTCATCAACCAGTCTTCCCCAAATCAGGTCCAACTCAGTTACAGATTCGCTTAGTTCCGAAATGGGGAAACGGAAGAAAGGATAGGCGCCGCCCAGCCGAAAGCGAATGCCGACCATTGATTGGTTCGTTTGCGCACCGATGACAATGTATCGAGTCCTTTCCCCGGAGATCCATGCCTTCTTAACAGTGCGGAACCCTGCTGAAGCTTCGTCTTCAAAAATAGTCTTTGGCTGCGTGTCTAAATCAATAATCAGTTCAATAGCGCCATCGGGCAGGATCTTTTCGCGTGTGTAACCTGCCTCGAAGCCCTAGACGAGCCACATGTTTTCGACGAACTGCGAGAGAGGAAGCTGGGGGCAGTGTAGTTTGTGAATCATGGGGGCGGTCGTTATTCAAACTGCTTCTTGAATTCCTCAAACTGCTGTTGCAGGATTCGAAACTCTTCTTTCAAACCCTCGATTTCTTGTTCAAGCTTCCCAACTTTGTCCGATTCGCCGTGTCTGGGCTGAATGGTCTTCGAATAGGCCTCCACTTCCGTTAGAGCTTCCGGGCTTGGGGCCCCGGAAAGAAGATGAACGAACCGTGCATCCTTCTGCCCAGGCTGACGCGGCAGCCGGACAACCATAGCCTCGGGCTCTTTTGAGATTAGCTCATTTAGGGTAGTTTGCACTTCGTCTAACCCGGAAAACTCATGAAACCTCGAGGCGTTCCCGCGCAGCTCGCCCACTGTCTGTGGACCGCGCAACATGAGTGCCCCCATCACCGCCAGCTCTGGCGGGCTCAGGTGCAAAACTTCAGTCATAACGTGCTTGTACTTGGGCACCCGGCTGCTGCTGCCATGAAAAACGTAAGTAAGACTCTTCTCACGCAGACTCTCCAAAACCTGGGCGACAGTGTTTTCGTCGTATGCAGTTACCGGATTGCGGTTGTTCTTCTGATTACAGGCAACAGTCAGCGCGTGGAGGGTCAAGGGATAATACTCCGGCGTGGTGAGCTGCTTCTCAACCAGCGAGCCGAGCACTCGTATCTCTGCGTCGTTTAGCATCGTGGGCCTAAACACTGCAACTAGCTCTCGAGCTTTTGTTGTGCCAGGAGTAAGAGTCGCATCGCTCAGAGATCTTTCGCACAACGAAATCCTGAAATCATCCAACGCTCATGAGCATGAAAGAAGTTGCGATAGGTGGATCGGATATGCAGTTGGGGCGTCGCGTATGAGCCGCCACGCAGGACCTTCTGACTAACGAACCATTTATCGTTATACTCATCGAATTCCGATTTGAAGCCTGGATATGGAACGTAGTCCGAACTGGTCCACTCCCAGACGTCTCCGATCATCTGGTGACAACCGTACCTGCCCTTGCCATCCGGAAAAGCGCCGATTGGCGTCACGCCCCAGTGCTCACTCTCCAGTAGATTCGCTTTGGAGTTAGTCGCGATATCGTCACCCCAGGGGAAAGCCCTTCTATCTCCAGTTGTAGGATCAAAGCACGCGGCTTTCTCCCATTCGGCTTCGGATGGCAAGCGCTTCCCGGCCCACTTGGCGTAAGCGGAAGCCTCGTAGTAGCTGACGTGAGAAACGGGCTCGTCTGCCTTGCTCTTAACCGGGTGCAAGCCGTTGAAGTCTCGAATCATCCATTGGCCATCGCGAACTTCCCAGTAGAGCGGAGCTTGCCACTGCTCCTTCGACACCACTTGCCAACCTTCCGAGAACCACCAGCGGAAATCCCGATATCCTCCGTCGCTAATGAACTGAAGGAAATCACCGTTGCTTACCGGCGCACGGTCGATGGCGAAATCTTGAAGGAACACCTGGTGCGCGGGCTTTTCATTGTCAAACGCGAACGCTGGGACCGCAGGCGTGCGGGGTCCCCGGCGGGGCAGCCCCGCTGGGGTGCTTGACTCGCCTGCCGCCCCTGAGCCATACATCAACTCCCCAGCCACCTCGGCTCCATACCCAAGCCAGAACAGCCCACCCTCGACTTCCGCCATTCCCTTAACAGTCTGAAATGCCGCCGGCGCCGGTTTCAACTCAGGCGTGTACAGGTCGCAGAGCAGGTGCTTGATGTCATAAACCAAAAGCTCCTGGTGTTGCATCTCGTGTTCCAGCCCAAGTCTTATCAGCGAGCGCACTTTGTCAGCCTGCGGGTGATCGGCCAGCTTTTCCAGGAACTCAATCATCAGGTCATCAATGCGCCGGCGATATTCGAGCGTTGCCTGCACGGTCGGTCGTGATTTGGTCCCGCGTTTCGCTCGCTCGATGCGCGCGCCAAAACCTTCGTAATATGAGTTGAAATAGAAAAGGAAGTCTTCGGAGTAAGGCTGGTAGCCCGGGAGATAACTCTGAAGTAAAGTCTCAAAGAACCAGGATGTATGGCCTACATGCCACCGCGGCGGACTCATGAATTCGGCGGTCTGTATTACGTAGTCCTCAATCTCCAGCGGCGCTACAATTCGCATCGTCTGCGCCCGCACCGTGCGATAAAGCTCGGGTAATGCTCCCGTGTACGTCTTTGCCAAGTCCTGAGTTGTGGAAACCATTGTTTTACCTAACCTTTATTGAGCACGCGCCTCGCTCCAATACACGTCCTATCACCGCGGCTTGCGAGTAGTTCTCACGCAAACGCGCAAGCATGTCTATCGCGCGCTCAGGATTAATTGAAATCAGCATTCCTCCTGCCGTCTGCGGATCAAAGAGTAAACTGCGAGTTTCTTTGCCAATCGAATCGGCAACTTCAATGTCCTTTCCGACATATTCTCGGTTCGTCTGGTCACCACTGGTTAGCATTCCCTGGGCTGCTAACTCAAGCGCGCCTTCCAGCAAAGGGACCGCTTTCGAATCTAGCTCAATCGTTGCCTGGCTGGACTTTGCCATCTCCCAGGCGTGGCCAAGCAGGGCGAAGCCGGTGACGTCAGTAGCGCCCTTGACACCAAACTCGCGCATCGCCTCCGCGGCATATCTGCCTGGGGTCAACATCGTCTCAATGGATTTCGATGCCACTCCCTCATCTGTCTTCCCCCATTTGATACCCGTGGAAATAACTCCAGTGCCAATCGGTTTCGTCAAAATGATTACATCGCCGGCGCAGGTAACGCCGTATTTGTTCAGGGTCTCCAACCCGCCGCGCATGATGTCGCCTAGAATCGCCGGGTCGACACCCTTTTTTGGAAAACAGGTGATGGCCATCGCCGTCAGCGGCGTGCCGGCCATTGCCCAGACATCGTTAATCGAATTGAGGGCGGCGATTTGTCCGTAGACTCGAGGGTCGTCGACGATGGGTGTAAAAAAATCGAGCGTCTGGACAATTGCCAGGTCGTCACGAAGACGGTATACACCTGCGTCGTCGGCGGTATCGAAGCCGACAATCAGATTTTTGTCAAAAGGCTGTTTTGGTAGCCCGCTCAAAACCTGAGCGAGTATGCTAGGGCTCAGCTTAGCCGCTCAACCGGAGCACGAAACCATCTCGGTCAGTCGCATGAAAAACAACTCCTTTCATCGTATTTAATTCAGGAACTTTAAGTGCTAGGCTAGTGTTTATACCACCAATGGGCTGGAGTTCGCATGGTGGTCGGAATCAGAGAAACCGAGCCACAGATTTCACGGATAAACACCGATAGAACTTGTTACAGCACAGACATTCGAGAATGCTTTCTTCAGATTTGTGTGATCAGTGTTTATCTGTGGCGGACTTACTGGGTTACGAGGCTTTTGGTGGTGTCAGGATGACTAACAGGATTCGCATCGGACCCGCCGGGTGGTCATACAAAGACTGGGAGGGCGTTGTCTATCCGCCTAAGCCAGGCGCAAATTTTGATCCGCTGACTTACCTTTCTAGGTTCTTCGACACAATCGAGATCAACAGCAGCTTCTACCGTCCTCCTGCGGCTACGAGCGCAAAGGCTTGGGCAAGACGCGTTGCTGACAATTCTGATTTCAGATTCACAGCAAAACTGCACCGTCTGTTTACGCACGACCGGGAAAAAACGACCAACGTTGATCAGAAAACCTTCCGCGAGGGGATCGATCCGCTAGCTGAGGCGGGAAAGTTGGGCGCTTTGTTGCTGCAGTTTCCTTGGTCGTTCAAGAACACGGATGAGGGGCGGGCCTATATGTTAAGGCTTATCAGTCGTTTCAAGGATTATCCGTTGATAGTGGAGGTCCGTCATGCCTCCTGGAACAATCCGGCCATCTACGAAGAGCTTGAAAAACGGGAAGTAGGCATTTGCAACATCGACCAGCCCATTTTTAAGAAGTCAATTAGACCATCGGCTCTGACTACTTCGCCGTTAGGCTATGTTCGCCTGCATGGCCGGAATTATCAAAATTGGTTTAGGGAGAAGGCTGTTAGAGACGAACGCTACAATTACCTCTACTCGGCGGACGAGCTTGAGCCCTGGATTGTGAGAGTTAAAGAGGTCGCGAAGCAGTCTAAAGAGACTTACGTAATCACCAACAACCATTTCCTGGGGAAAGCCGTGGTGAATGCACTGGAAATCAAATCAACACTCGAGGAACGGCGAGTTCCGGCTCCGCTTCCTTTGTTCGAAAAGTATCCTCGGCTAGCCGATTCCGCCACTCCCGAAGCGGCTCCGTTTAAATCGAGCGAGCCGACCTTGTTCAATATAGGTTAAAGGACCCAATAACGTCCTTGTCAGTGGAGCCGCCGCTGGCCTGTCGGGGAATGCCACCGCCGTGCAAAGCCAGTGTGGTCGTTCCAGTGAGAAACTCGGTCCAGTCCGAGGACTGAAACTTTAGTGGAATCCCGAGTTTGTCGCGGTAAAATTCAATGGAACGCGCCATATCGGAGACGACTACCATCGTGTAATCAATTTGTTTGAACATACTGCGTAACCTCCTTTATCAGGTAAAAAACTGAGCCACAGATTTCCACTGATAAACACCGATCGAACTTGTTACAGCACAGACATTGAAGGAATACTCTTTCAGAATCGTCTGATCTGTGTTTATCCAAAGGTTTACTTCTTTCTGTTTTTGCCGGTGCCCATGGCAACTAGAACGTCAAACTCGTCCTTGGTTAGCGGCATCACCGAAAGTTGCGACTGTCTGATCAAGGGAAGCCCACTAAGACGCTTGTCATATCGAATTGCGGGCAGTGGCACCGGCTTCGGAAAGGCCTTGACCGGCTTCAGGTCAATGGCAACCCATTGAGGATCGTCTGCGGTCGGATCCGGGTAAGCCCCTTTTACAACCTCGGCGATGCCTACCACGGCTTTGTCTTTACCTGAGTGGTAGAACAGCACCCTATCTCCTGCATGCATTTCGCGCAGGTTATTGCGAGCCTGGTAGTTTCTTACACCGGTCCAGTCAGTTTTTCCGTCGTCGACGAAGTTGTCCCAAGAGTAAGTTTCCGGTTCCTGCTTAACCATCCAGTGCTTGTTTTTCGTGGTCTTCTTCATTTTGGCCACGGCAATTCTTGCCCTGCTACAAACTCCAGCCTAGAATGTTTGCCTCAACCCATATCCAATCGAAATAGGAGAGGATTCATGCTTAAAGAAGGAAGCGTAGCTCCTCCATTTACGACGACCGACGCTGAAGGACAGACGGTGAGTCTCAAGGATCTTCGC
>JAIVJP010000097.1 GCA_020199975.1 Acidobacteriota bacterium | reverse complement strand
CTGTAATGAATGCCGGAAAGTCGTCGCGAAGTAAGCACGAATGGCAAACACCAACCCGGACATTAAGACCATTCCAAAGATTGAGCCCACGCCGAAGATTGCCAGGTAAACCAGGCCTGCAATCAAGGATTGAGTTTGCGCCAAAACCAGCAACATCAAGGCTGCCGATCCTGCGAGGCCATGTATGGCCCCTACCAGGAATGGTTTTATGCCTAGAATCGAAACTGCGTGTGAGTGTGCTGCGACTGGTCCGGCATGTTCCGTCTGATGGTCGTGAAAGTGAACGTGGACGTGTGACACGCCATCGTGTTGGTGTCGATGCAGATGGAAATTCCTCCGCTTGCATAGCCCCCGCACCAGAGCACTGGCCCCAAGACCTATGATCATGAGTGCCACGCCAAACTCGAGCCAGCTTGCCACCCATTCAGGAATTGCTACGCGCAAAGCCAGCACCACAACACCTACCGCAATCAGCGAAGCTGTATGGCCCATTCCCCAGAGCGCGCCGACAACCGCAGAGCGCCAAAGACTGCGATGCTCGCTCACGATAGTAGAAACCGCCACGATGTGATCGGCCTCGGTAGCGTGTTTGAGGCCAAATGCCAGCCCCACACCCAGCACGGCAAGCAGGCCCAACGACGATTCCAAGCTGCTCAACATATCCGTGGTAATTGCTCCCCGACCAGCATGTCCACTATGCGCGTCCCCCCAAAGCCCGTGCGCATAGCAACAATACCCCGCGGCTCCGCTTTCACTTCCCCGATGATGCAGGCATTAAGTCCATAGCGGTTTTGTCTCATTCGATTGACCAGCCGTTCGGCGATCGCAGGCGCGACGATAGCGATCAACTTGCCCTCATTAGCAACGTAGAGCGGATCCAACCCAAGTATTTCGCACGCGCCTTTCGCCTCTTCACGCACCGGGATCAGATCCTCATCGATCTCGATGCAGACTTCCGAACTCAAGGCGATTTCGTTGAGGGTGGTAGCGGCTCCGCCCCGAGTCGGATCGCGCAGGCAATGAATTGCGTCAAAGGCCAGGGCACTCCCAGCTTCATCAACCATTTCCTGGACCAAGCCATTCAAGGGAGCAGTATCGCTTTCTATGTCTGTTTCAAGTTCCAGTTCGCCACGCGCGATCATGATCGTGGTACCGTGATCTCCGAGCGTGCCGCTAAGGATTACTTTGTCACCCATCAGTGCTCCCGATGCGGAAAGATGCATCGGGGATTCAATAACTCCAATTCCGGAGGTATTGATGAAAAGCTTATCGGCGCTCCCCTTTTGAACAACCTTGGTATCGCCAGTGACGACAGCAACCCCCGCCTCGCCGGCGGCGTCTCGCATGGATTCCAGGACCCGTCTCAAGTCTTCGATAGGAAATCCCTCTTCCAGAATGAAGCCAGCGGCAAGGTAGAGCGGTCGCGCACCACTCATCGCCAGATCATTGACCGTTCCGTTGACCGCGAGTTTGCCGATGTCGCCGCCGGGAAAGAAAATCGGATCAACCACGTAGGAGTCAGTTGTGAAAGCCATCCTGGTCTGCGCGTGGCTATTATTGACAATGCCCGCAATTCCTCGTGCGGTGGCTCCGATCTCGAAGACCGCCTGGTCTTCCAGCTTTTCCAGCAGCGGGTTGCGCAAGTATTCGAGAAACAGCCCTTCAATAAGTTCATGCATCGCCCGGCCGCCGCTGCCGTGCGCGAGGGTAATCTGGGTGTCCCTAAATTTATGTCTTCTGCGCCTGGCCCGTTCAACTCTCTCAAACAAGGGCGTGGGACTGAATACTTTTGACATTGGCTTTTTTCCCACTCGCGAATTGGTCGCGACTAGAGCGCAGATGTTCCTCGCAACAAATAACAGTTGGGTGGAGCCATTCAACGAGCCTGCGGAGCAGGCGGAAGCATGAAGCCCAGGGTGGAGCGAAGCGAAACCCTGGGGTTAGATATTTGAAGATTGGACAAGCCCGCGCAGCGGGCGGCAGTGGTCTTCAATCCACGCACCGATTCTTTCGCCCGTTTTCACGGGCTCTGGACAGTCTCTCTGACGTTTACCCAGGGTTCCGCTTCGCTCCACCCTGGGCTTTATGCTTCCGCCTGCTCCGCAGGCTTGTTGAATGCTTCCAACTAATTGCCCTCGGTCGCCCTTTATGCTGGGGCCGAGCTCGAGCGTTCAGCAACCTTCGACAGTCGACCAAAATTGTAATAGGCAGCGCACGCCCCTTCCGAGGACACCATACAGGAACCGATCGGGGTCTCCGGAGTGCAAGCAGTACCAAACACCTTGCATTCCCACGGCTTCTTCACTCCCTTTAGGATTTCACCACATTGGCACGCCTTCGGATCGGCGATGCGCAATCCCGGCACGCTGAATTTTAACTCGGCGTCAAAGTCAGCATATTTGGATCGAAGGCGAATGCCGCTGTGCGCGATCGAACCCAATCCCCGCCATTCAAAATAGTCGCGGGGTTCGAATACTTCATACAGAGCTTCCAGCGCCAGCTTGTTGCCTTCCCGGGTCACAACGCGCGCATACTGATTCTCGATCTCGGCACGGCCTTCCACGATCTGTTTGACAATCATGAAGACCGACTGAAGAACATCAAGTGGCTCAAACCCGGTGACCACCAAGGGTTTTCCATAATCACGCGGCACAAATTCATAGCAACGAGTCCCGATGACCGTGCTGACATGCCCGGGACCTACAAAGCCGTCGAGCTTCAGGTCGGGCGAATCGAGCATGGCTTTCAACGCCGGGATGATGGTGATGTGGTTGCAGAACACGCTGAAGTTTTCCACTTTGTCTTTTGCCGCTTGCAGGATCGTCATCGCACTGGAGGGCGCCGTGGTTTCAAAGCCAAGCCCCAGAAAGACCACATGCTTCCCGGGATTCTTCCGAGCAATCTTCAGAGCATCGAGCGGAGAGTAGACCATGCGCACGTCGGCCCCGGAAGCCTTGGCATCCAACAAGCTGGTCTTCGAACCCGGCACACGCATCGCGTCTCCGAAGGTTGTAAAGATCACATCCGGGTGCTGCGCAATGGAAATCGCGTCATCGACGCGCCCCAGCGGAATAACGCAGACGGGGCAACCGGGGCCGTGAATCATCTCAATGTTCCGCGGCAGCAAATCTTCGATACCATATTTGAAGATCGTATGCGTGTGTCCGCCGCAGACTTCCATCAACTTAAGCGGCTGATCGGTCAAGCGCTCAATCTGCTCCGCCAGCTTCAACGCCAAATCGCTCTGTCTATACTCGTCTATGAATTTCATTTCTTAACTCCAGTTGAAGTCTTGAGTGTCGAGTCTGGAGTCTTGTGTCTGTGCCTCTTTACTTGACTCCTGACTCCAGACTTGAGACTCCAGACTTTTCTTCCACCAAAGACTTACTCTGCAAAAAAGTGTGCACCATGTCCCACATGATGTGATAGAGCGCGACGTGGGTCTCCTGTATCCGGTGAATGCTCGAAGTCGGAACTGTCAAACAATAATCCAGTAAGCCGCCGGACATTCCGGCCATCTTGCCACCATCATCGCCGGCGAAGCCCATGGTGATAAGCTTCATACGGCGCGCGGTGGCAAAGGCATGCATAAGGTTCTCCGAGTTGCCGCTGGTAGAGATGCCTAACACAACGTCGCCTTCCGCGCCCAGCGCAATGATCTGGCGGCATGAACTCAACCGCGACGTGCTGCGCGTCGGTCGCCGACCCGCCGTTTCCACACACCAATAGTTTGCGTCCGCGATGGAACGCCTTGGCCATGTCCAGGGAGGCCGCGATGATTGTTTCTTTGTTTGCTTCAAAGAACCTCGTCTTTACCTCGACGCTCTCGCGCGCCTTCTCCAATAACGAGAAAGCCATCTGCGCCATCAGTTCCTCCGGCTGCTTCTGATCCTCGTGCAGAAACGGATAGAAGGAGCGGGAAAAATCATCTACTGCCGGTTTACTCATTTCTTTGGTCTTCCATTGTCAGTAGTCAGTCGTCAGTTATTAGTCGGTGTTGTACTTTCTCTGTGGCGCGCAATTCATCAGACCAGGCGCAACGGACTACTGACAACTGACTACTAACAACTGACTACTAACAGTTCTTACTCCACAGTCGTCCTAAACTGTTCAAGTTCCAGGTCGAACTCACCGATTTCCTTAAGCACTCGCAGCGTCTCGTGCGCCTCGTGTTCATCGACCTTACTCATTGCAAATCCGACATGAATCAGCACGTAATCGCCCACACGAGCCTCGTCTTCGCCCAACATGCCGATATTGATGTTGCGTTTGACACCGCCCACCTCGACCTTAGCGATTCGGTTATCGACGTCGACAATCTCGACAATCTTTCCGGGTATGGCTAGACACATCTGCTAGATCCTCCCTGATTTGATTAGCGCATTGGCGACCGCCGCCTGACCCAATGAGATACCGCCATCGTTTGTTGGAACTCGGGAATGTGTGATGACCTGAAAGCCTTTGGTTCTGAGCATCTCACAGGTTCGCTCTAACAGGAACAGGTTTTGAAACACTCCACCGGATAAGACTACTCGGTTAAGCCTTCGCTCACTCCGAACGTTCTCTGCGACCGCCACGATCAGTCGAGCCACACTCAGATGAAACCGTGCAGACACGATTGCCGGTGGCAGGCCGTCCAGGATGTCTGCCACCGCACGACGAATCACATTTCGCGCGTCAATCACATCTCCCGCATTCCCAAGGCTAAGGCCGAATTCATAACCCTCGGCACAGTGGCGATCGGCTATCCCTTCCAACTCAATCGCAGCTTGACCCTCATAGTTGACAATGTCCCTCACACCCAGAATGCTCGAAACCGCATCGAACAGTCGGCCCATGCTGGACGTCTCAGGGCTGTTAGTACGGGTCGCGGCCATGGTCCGCAGCGTGGGCCAGCCACGCTGTTCCACACCTTTGACGCAAGGCAGATTCAGTCTCACAAACTCATCCCCAAACGCTTGCTGTAAGTAGAC
>JAIVJP010000381.1 GCA_020199975.1 Acidobacteriota bacterium | reverse complement strand
GTACGAAGAAGCGCGCGGGCAAGAGCGCTGCCGGTACCAAGGCGCGCAAAAAATAGCGTTGCATGCCCCCCTTTCCCCCTCCCAAAATTGGAAAAACTCCGCTACTGGGTGGCAATTGCGGCTTCGTCACCGAGGGCCAGAATTTCGTTTCGAATAGCATTGCGTTCAGCAATTAGCCTCACGAAGAACCTTCTCCTCCTCAAAAAGAAAGCCAAAGCCCTTAATCCTCCGAAAAACCTGTCGAGCTCTTCTGAAAACCGGATCGCGGCGTAGCCCGCCGCCGGCACGACCAGCAGCGCAACAAGCGAGACTATCCCACCCAGAAATTTGTAAGTCACCAATCCCAGAATTAACCACGTCAAAGGAAAGAGCAGCATTGCGGAGATGATCTTGATTGTTGAGATAACGACGTCGGAGTCCTGGTAGAACCTGGTCGCCAGATAACCACCCAGGCGATAGGCGGGATAGTGAATCAGAAGTCCTAGCGTGGCGGGCACGATCAGAAGCAGGAATAACAGTCCGCGACTAATCAAATGGCTAAAGACATCCAGGGTCGAGTTTGGCGGCGATAGATCGTCCGGGTCCACCCTCGCCTGTTTCAATTCTTCTTCGAAGCGGGTCATGCGCACTTCAAGTCTTGCCAGACGCTCAGGTGCGTGATCGCGCAAGATTTTGTAAGCCTTAATAAACTGTTGCTGGAGCTGCAGCTCTCCCGCCAGACTATCCTTCCTGCCTTTTCCCTCCTCCGAGAAAATCCTCTCCGCGCGTGCGATGGTGTGCAACGCTTCCTCGTGCTCAGCATCGAGCATCACTTCGCGGAGCGCAGACTCAATCCTGTCTGAGAGGTCGCGTACGGCGGCTCGCGTCGGACTTTTATCCGGATCCAACTGCGCGGGTATTACTTCGATGGGTTCTCCAAAATGAAGTAGGACGGCACTGCGAAAGGTCGTCTTTGAAGTGTAGTAAAGGCCCGCTGGGACAATCTTGAGATCCGCGACTTCGCCCGTCGACACCGCGCCGAGAGCGATGCGCGCTGCACCTGTCTTGATCGGGCGTAGTCTTGGCTCGTCATGAGAAACGCCTTCCGGGCAGATGCCAATCGTCCCGCCCTTCGCAAGCAGTTTGCGGGCAAGGGCAAAGGTTTCGAGATTACGAAAGACATCCTCGCCTTCGTCCTGCCGGCGATAGACCGGAAGAGCCTCGAGTGCCCTAACCAGGAATCCCAGCACTGGAATTTTGAATAGCGGCGCCTTCGCCAGAAAAGAGACACGACGCGGCGCCAGACAAAGTAGGAAGGCCGGATCTACCAGGGCGTTCGGGTGGTTGAGAACGAAGATAACCGGACTCTTTGGCGGTACGTTTTCGAGGCCGTCGACTTCGACACGCCGGAAATAGACGCGGAAGGCGAATCTCAATAGGGCAACAATTATTCGGCGGGTCATCTACGCGGCATTGTACCTGTTTCTGGTTTCTGCAGGGCGACTGTGTAGTGAAAGCTCGAATCTTGAAATTAGGCAAAGTCGAGCGGGAGTAAAACCGCCCTTCCAGACCTGTGAGATAAGTAGAGTTTCATCACACCTGCGCGAATTGAGAGCCTTTCAAGCTAGAAAGAAGATCACTCAAGATTGAAGATCTCGCAGGTTAAGAAGGGTGGTTTACCCCCGCCCACTTTTGGCTAGCAACAAGATCGAGCTCTCACACAGCAAGGTTGCTACCGCTTGCCGTTCTGACGTGTGATAATAGTCACGCTTTCCCACGAACAACTCTTAGCTAGCGGAGAAGAACTTTTATGAAGCGCGTTGTTATTTCGATTTCTGTTCTCTTGATCGCGTTCACGTCAATAGTGGTTGCGCAAGACACTCGGCGATTCACCATCGAAGAGCTGCTGAAAGTGCGTCGCGTGGGCGATCCGCAAGTCTCGCCTGACGGCAAGAGTCTGGCCTTCGCAATCGGCGACGTGAACTTCGATGCTAATCGGACAGTGACGCATATCTACGTCATGCCGCTGGCAACCGGGGCTGAGATCAAGCGACTGACGAGTGGTGACAGCTCAGCTAGCGGACCGCGTTGGTCACCTGACGGCAAAAAGATCGCTTACGTTACCGGGGCCCAGATCTGGGTTATGGACCACGACGGGGACGACAAGGAACAGGTAACTAAAATCTCCACCGGCGCCTCCGGCCCGGTTTGGTCGCCTGACGGGAAATGGATTGCGTTTACTTCAGAAGTTTATCCGGAATGCACGAATGAGGATTGCAACCGGCAAAGAGAAGAACAAGCGACGAAGAGCAAATTAAAGGCTCATCTCACCGATCGCCTTCTATATCGCCACTGGTTGGAGTGGCGTGACGTCAAGCGCACGCACGTTTTCATTATCGGCAGCAAAGGCGGTGAAGCGCGCGATCTAACGCCCGGCGATTTCGACGTACCGCCCTACGCAGTGGCAGGCGATATCGATTATTCGTTCTCGCCAGATTCGAGGGAGCTTGCCTACCTGCGCAATCCCGATAAAGTTGAAGCAATCTCCACCAACAGCGACGTCTACATCGTGCCAACCTCGGGTGGCGCGGCCAAGAACATCACGGTCCGCAATCGTGGCTATGAAGACAGCCCGATTTATACAAAAGACGGTAAACATATTCTCTATCGTTCGCAAGCGACTGCCGGATTTGAGGCGGACCGCTGGCGCCTGATGAGTTACAACCGCGCGACCGGCGCCAGCACTGAACTGCTCAGGGGCTTCGACCTAAACGTGGAAGATATGGTGTTGTCGTCCGACGGTACCACTGTTTACTTCATCGCCGGCGAGCGCGGGCTTCATCCGGTTTACAAAGTCGCCTCGACCGGCGGCGTCGCTCAAAGAGTTCTAAACAACGTGTTCGCAACCAATCTCCAGATCACACCTGACGGACGGACGCTGGTTTTTGCGCACAGTTCGCTGGCCGCGCCACCGGAAATCTATAGGGTTGATCAAGACGGCAGTGGTCTGGGACCTCTGACGCGAGTAAATGCGGAAATCATGGCGCGCGCTGCTCTTAAAGAGGCGGAAGAGATGGAGTGGACGGGCGCGTTCGGTAAAAAAATACATGGCTTCCTGCTGAAGCCTACGAACTTTGATCCAAATCGAAAATATCCGCTGGCGGTTTTGATCCACGGCGGACCACAAAGCGCTTGGAACAATAGCTGGAGCTACCGCTGGAATCCTCAGATCTTCACCGACGCCGGGTATGTCGTCTTCATGCCAAACCCCCGTGGCTCTTTGGGCTATGGCCAGCAGTTCGTTAACGAGATCAGTGCTGACTGGGGCGGCAAGGTCTTCATCGATCTGAAAAACGGCGTCGCTGAAGTGCTCCGCCGCAATAGCTACGTTGATAAGAATCGTATCGGTGGCGCTGGTGGGTCGTACGGCGGCTACATGGTCGATTGGATCCTTGGCCATAACAACGATCCGCGTTTCAAGTTCAAAGCACTCGTTTCCCACGCTGGTGTTTACAACTTGACCAGCATGTATGGCGCGACTGAGGAACTTTGGTTTGTAGAATGGGAGTTCAAAGGCACCCCTTGGTCCAACCCCGCGATGTATCAGCGCTGGTCGCCACACATGTATGTGCAGAATTTCAACACACCGACACTGGTCACCGCGGGCGAGCTTGACTACCGAGTGCCTTACACGGAGAGTCTCCAGCTCTTCACTGCGTTGCAGCGGAAGGGTGTGGAGTCAAAACTGCTCGTCTTCCCGGACGAGGGCCACTGGATTCTAAAGCCGCAAAACTCACAACTCTGGTAT
>JAIVJP010000096.1 GCA_020199975.1 Acidobacteriota bacterium | reverse complement strand
GGCTAGATGTGCCAACAAACTGGGCTCAAGAACAGCACACATTTGCAGTGCCACCTTATTACGCTGACAGCGTTCGCTAGTTTTTAGCCCAGGGTTGCTGCAACCCTGGGATCTCTATCTACCAAAGAATCTTAACGCTGAAAGCGTTGGCGAATGGATGCGCAGGCGACTTCGCGACTCTTTCAGAGTTCGCGAAGAAATGGTTGGAACTGGAATCCCAGGGTTGCTGCAACCCTGGGCTGGAACTAGCCAACGCTTTCAGCGTAGTTCCTGGTACTTGTGAATTTCGAGGCGCTTCTCACGAGCTATTTACCCCAGCTTGAGTGTCTGCCGGCTAGCAAAGAAATCTGCCCACGCGTCACCGGCCTTTCGGCAAAGCGTGAGCACATTTTTTAGAGTAAAGTCTGAGATCTTCACGCCCTTTTCGACCTGTTTCCAGGTCACCGGCATTGAGACAGTCGCTTTCGGTTTAGCTCGCGTCGTGTAAACAGAAGCCAAACTCTTCCCGCGCGCATTCTGCATCCAGTCCACATAAACCTGGTCGTGCTTTCTCTTCGCCAACGAGCGTTCGACCGTGGCAATCTTTGGCATTCGCCGCGCAATTTCTCCCGCGAGCAGCTTCGCGAACTCCCCAACCGTTTCGTATTCGTTGGTGGGTTTGAGCGGCAAGTAGATGTGAATTCCTGATGACCCGGACGTCTTCGGAAAAGCCTTCAACCCGATTTCATCGCAGACCTGCTTGGTGATCAACGCTACTTCCAGCACGTTTTCCCAAGGGGCTTTTTTGGGATCGAGGTCGAGCGCAATCCAATCCGGCTGGGAAAGTTTCTTGACTGTTGAATGCCAGGGATGCTGTTCGATGGTGCCCAGGTTCACGAAGTGGAGGAGGGAAGCTGTCGTCGTGTAAACCGCGTAATCAAGTTCACGTCCCTCCTGGTTTGTTAGCCGGACCGACTTGACGAATCGCGGCGCACTGTCCAGATCCTGCTGGAAAAACATCGGCGCATTAACGCCTCGCGGCCAGCGCTGCAGTATGGCCGGCCGATCTTTCAAATAAGGGAGCAGGTAGGGGCTAATCTCGATATAGTAACGGAGCAGATCAAACTTCGTGATCTTACCATCAGGCCAGTAAACTCGATCGAGCGATGTCAGAGAGACGTGTTCGCCATCTACCGCCAGGATCAGATCGCCTTTGGGGTTTTTGAGTGCGAGAAACTCTTCTACCGGGATGGCTGGTCCTTCTTTTCCGGCCGTTCGTTTGAGTCGAGCTTTTTCCGTAGGGGTTGATTTCTTCGCCATCCCTTCCTCCCTGGTGGGCGCTGGGAGGGCGTCCCGCCTGCAATGAGCGCCAGCGGCGCGAATCCCAAGGTTGAATGATCGCAACGTTAGCGTGCTGAAACACGCCCTGCAGGCGGGACGCCTGCGCTCCCAGCAACCCAGCGACCGTGCGCCGACCCCGGGGCCTCTCTACTTACGACTCATAGCCGTCGGGGTGGGCCAGCATCCAGCGCCAGGCAGATTCAATGATTACTCGTAAATCCTGGTACTGAGGCGTCCAGCCCAATTCGCGCTTGATCTTTTCAGAGCTCGCAACCAAAACGGCCGGGTCGCCCGCCCGCCTGGGCGCCATGTGCATCGGAATGTCTTTTCCAGTCACGTCGCGCGCAATCTCAATCACCTCGCGCACACTGTAGCCCTCACCACCGCACCCAAGGTTGTAGATCCGACTACTTTGCTCCACAACTTTGAGAGCGAGTATATGCGCCCGAGCCAGGTCGATGACGTGAATATAGTCGCGCACACAAGTGCCGTCACCTGTCAGATAATCCTCACCGTAAACCTCGACTAAGGAACGGCGGCCCGCGGCGGCTTGCAAGGCGATGGGTATGATATGTGTTTCGGGATCGTGCGACTCGCCGAAGTTCTTGCTTGCCCCGGCAGCGTTAAAGTAGCGCAAAGTCGCATAGCGAAGACCATAGGCTTCGTCATACCAACGCATCGCGTCCTCGAATGCCAGCTTCGATTGTCCGTAGGGGTTAGTTGGTATGTTCGGAGCGTTTTCTTCGATTGGCTGTTTCTCGGGTTCACCATAAGTTGCCGCGGTTGAAGAAAACACGATGCGGTTAACACCTACCTCGCGCATGGTATCGAGCAGCACCAATCCGGCGGCCAGATTGTTGCTATAGTACTTTGCCGGATTTGCGCACGACTCTCCTACGAGTGAGTCCGCCGCCATGTGAACTACGGCGTTGATCTGACGGTCATTCAGAGTCGTCCGCAAGGTTGCGGCATCCATCAAATCCGCCTGAACAAAATCCGCTCCCGCGACGACCGCCTGGCGATGTCCTTTATAGAGACTGTCATAGACGACCACCTGATGGCCGTCTTTCACCAGTTCCTCAGTAACGACGCTACCGATGTAGCCGGCACCTCCGGTTACAAGCACCCGCATGTTTATTTAAGTATGTGCAACTTTCGGTTGGACTGACGTCGAGTTGGTATTTGCTGAATCAGCCGGAACGTAATAAAGGATACGGTTACAGTTGTCACACGTAACAACTTCCTCTCCGCGGCGGACCTCCGACATCGCCTGAGGCCGGAGAGCCATGAAGCAAGCCATACAAGCTCCGTTGCGAGCCTCGGCAACGGCGATTCCATCGCGTATGCGGACGCTAATCCGTTTGTAGAGCGCGCTCATCGGCTTCGGCAGCGTATTGAAGACGCGCTCGCGTTCAGCACGGCTTGAGTCCAGTTGGGCCTCCTGCTGACGCGTCTCTTCGTCAAAGGCTTTCAGCCTCGCCTCTCGGTCAGAGTTTAGGCTAACTACCTCCGCCGCACGTTCGGTCAGTGCGGCTTCAGCTTGCTCCAGAATTTCCATCTGCTCGAGAGTTTGAGTTTCCAGTGCCGAGATTTGTTTCCGGGCCGCGTCGGCTTCACGTATCGCAGCGGTGTATTCGTCTTGTTTCCTCGACATCATTAGATTACGCTCGGCCCTTTCCGCTCGTGATCGTTGATCGACAATCTCAATGTCCAGGCGCGTGCGAGTATGCTTCGCCTCATCGCGGCGATTTTCGAGGGCCCGAATTTCAAAAGCGCGCTGATCGAACTCGTTTTCGATCTCCGCGCGCTTTTGGGGAATGGCTTCCAGTTCTGTTTGTAGTCTTCGTATGCTTGTGTCTAGTTTTTGTAAAGCGACTAATTGGTGCAATTCCGCTTTCACTCGTTATCTCCCTAAAAAGATCAGGTCTGGTCTGGTACGGTTGGGAACAATCATCGAGAGTGATTATCAGGCATACAGCGCCTTCTAGGCAAGCGACCCCCCTCCGGGCCAGGGACATGAGGGCCCACGATGCTCCTCCCGGCTAAAGACATACTGGAAAGATATACTGCGAAAATCGAGATCGTGGGAGCGGGACGCTACTCGGCGCCGACGGCCTTGACGGAGCTGATTCGTCCGCCTGTCGAAACTTTTCCGTACAGATGGGAAATTTTGTCGACCGACTTGAGCAGAGTGGACCGCAACTCGTCAACTGAGAGCTGGGGCCGTTTTGACAGCACCAGAGCGGCAACGCCAGACACCATGGGTGTAGCCATCGAGGTTCCTGAATGCTCCTCATACTCGTTGCCAAGCCAGGTACTCAAAATATTTGCACGTATTGACACCGTCGTTTCCACTCGCCGCCACGAAAAGTATTCCCGCCTCGTGGGCTTTGCGGATCACATCCTCGAGTGCCCGGGACGGAATACTCGTGCCCCAACTAGCGCTAATGACGCGTACATTCACTCCGGCGCGTTTGCGATCGATCACGTAATTGATCGCTTCAATTGCGTTTTTTCCAGTTCCAAAACCGATGGCGTTCATGAACTTCAGGGGCATGATCTTTACTTTCCAGTTGACGCCGCTAATGCCTATTTCGTTCCCGCCTTCGGCGCCAATAATTCCGGCACAGTGGGTACCGTGGCCATTCTCATCCATCGGATCACCCGTGTTCTCGACGGCGTTGTAACCATGAGAGTCCTCGATCGAGCCTAGCTGGCGATCTTCATACCGTTTGATATTTTCAGGACGAATCCAGATGTTGTTTTGCAAATCACTGTGAGTGTAATCAACTCCACTATCGAGCACGGCAACTACGATGTCGTCATCGCCTGTGGTTGTTACCCACGCACGCAACGCTCCGATATCCGCACCCTCTTTACCGCCGTTCCGTCCATCATTATCCAGAGCCCACTGATCCGAAAAGCGCGCGTCATTCGGATGCAGGTGTTTGAATCCTCCACCGCCGTGATTCAAACTGATTTCGTAGCTGGGCTCCGCATACTCCACCTCCGGCAACGTTCGATACTCGGCTGCGATTGATTCCGGCTCGAGATTGTCGAGGTCGTCAATTGCCGCCAGACCTGACACCGACTCAATCTCGTCTTCGACGCGATCGTTAAGCCGGGCGGCGATTTTAGTAATCGCATCTCCGGACACGCCGGGGCGAAACTTTACCAGCACCTCCGGCTCGCTGTTCTCTCGTGTCTCGTCAATCTGGTTCGGATCAAAAACCACGTAGGGCTCTGAAGCGCCGGGCATGATCCTAACTGCCGTCCGCCATTCCTTTTGCACTTTCCGGAGCTGGCCGGCAAGTGCGGCAATGAGGATCAGGAAAATGGCGAGCGCGATCTGCAGGACAAACTTATTGCGGTTCATTGCTGCTCCAGTTTCGGGTTTCGGGTTCAGAAGTTTCTAGTTGGTGATCGTGCAACCCGAAAACCTCCTACTCGAAACTCGAAACCTAAACACGGTAATTCGCCCCCTCGTGATTGTACAATCTCAGATTATGCTTGTTCGCGCGATACTCAAACATTTGATCCTTCGCCCGCAACTTGATACGCCACCCTGGTGTGATCATTTGCCCGCTCATCTCATCCGCGACTGACGCACCCAGAGCCGTGTCAGGAAAGTCAGCATCAACTACAGTCTGGGTTTCGATATCGCTTTCGCTGACACCCAGCCGTTCGGCCAGATCTTGGCGCGCTTTTTGAATTGCCTTTTCTTTGCTCAGAGCCATGTGACTGCGGTTCCTTCCTCGGACCAATCTTCGTCGACACTCTTTTACTGTTTGTTCCACTACACTATTCGTCCGGCACTTGATAGGCCAGGATCGTAGGACATATTCTGCGCCCGCGACAGCTCATGATCCAGCGATGCGTGTACGCAAGCCCAGCGGGGGCAAGCCCACCTTCCCGACCTGCGAGACTCTTTGACTAGCTCGATCGGTCTGCCTTGAAAGCCTTTTAATCAAAAACTAGCGCTCAACTCTAATCGGCTTGTGGTCAGGAAGGTGGGCTTGCCCCCGCTGGCTGGCTAACACTCAAGGTTGGAGAGTATTGAAGAACCCGTACTTGATCAGTAGTGGATTTAGAGATCTTAGACAAGATCGCCGTAAAGGTGTTGTAGCAACACCGTAACGGCAATAGCAGCAGTTTCGGCCCGCAGCGTTCGTCCGCCCAGCGTAACTAAGCCCCAGTTATTTTCCCGCGCTAGGGTGAGCTCTTCATCCGTCCAACCACCTTCCGACCCAACCAGCGCTAAAACTTGCTGTTGATTGGCATCCAGCCTGTTCTTCATTTCTAAAAGCGATTGTCCCTCGCGTTCAGAGAACATCAACTTCAGAAGCCCGGTAGCGTCCGTAGCCTGTACCAGGTCAGCGAAGGAAATCGGATGGGTAACTTCTGGTATTAGCGCGCGTCCCGACTGCTTTGACGCCTCCAGCGCAATCCGTTGCCAGCGCGTGACCCGCTTGTTCGCGTCAGAATCATCGCGCAAACGTATATCCGCGAGCTTAGTTGCTACCGGCACGACGCGAGCGACACCCAACTCGGTCGCTTTTTGAACCACCAGATCAAACTTGTCGCTCTTCAGCAGGGCGACCGCCAGCCTCAGTTGTAAAGGTGATTCAGGCCGGACGGGTGCGACCTCGGCCAAAACCTTCAACCGAACCGTATCCTTGCGACTCTCCTCAACCGAGCAATCAAACTCTTTCCCCGCGCCATCGAAAACGTGGACCCGATCACCTGGCCTCAACCGCAACACGTCGCGGAGATGTCGAGCCTCTTCAGCCTGCAGTGTCAGGCTCTTGAGATCAGAACTGAATGCGCCCGGCGGCGTGTAGAATCTCCGACGAATCATCATTGTTAGACCACGATACAAACCCACTCGCCTTCGCTGGTAACTTCGGGTGCTTCGGACACCCCAAGTTCCTGAAGACGCGTGAGGACGGTATCTCTCTGAGAATCGAGAATGCCGGAAAGAATGAGGCGGCCGCAGGTCGCGCCGATTAATGAGGGCAGAATCTGTGTGATCAGCTCGGCGGTGAGATTGGCGCAGACGCAATCGGCTGACGCTGTCCGGCCCTCCTCAACGCTTCCCACGCGAAAGACTGTGTCTGACACTCCGTTGAGTTGCGCATTCCCTTCCGCGATGCCAACCGCCTTCGCGTCGGTGTCACAAGCCTCAACGCGAGCCTCGGGAAAAAGCCTGGCTGCGGCGAGGGCCAGGATGCCCGTGCCGGTCCCGACGTCGAGAAAACTTCCACCGTCAAAATGCTTTTCGATTGCCGAGAGACAGAGGCGAGTGGTTTCGTGGGTGCCGGTGCCGAAGGCCATGCCCGGCTCGATGCGAATGACAATGCGATCGAGAGTATCTCGAATCTCACTCCTCGGACACCAGCACGACGTCGAGCGCGTACCATCTAGACCCCGAGGGAGTGTTTATGGACTGGGCCACTCTTTCTCCTTCGGTTTCTGAACACTTCAACGAGGAAGTGAGGCCTACTGCCCGATGCCCATTTCATCCAGCAGATGTTCCTTGTTGCGCCACTCTTCCTCGACCTTCACGAATAACTGCAGATGGCAGCGATGCCCCAGAAGCTGCTCGATCTCCCTGCGTGCGCCTATGCCAATCTCTTTCAAACGTGATGCGCCCTTGCCAATAATGATCTTCTTTTGCGACGGCCTTTCGACGAATATTGCGCAGTAGATGCGCGTGAAATCCTCGCGGACCTCTTCCCATTTTTCGGTTACCACCGCAGTGACGTAAGGAATCTCTTCTTCCGTTGTCTGCAGAATCTTCTCGCGAATGATCTCAGCGACCATTGAGCGCATCGATTGATCGGTGAGCTCGTCTTCGCCGAAGAGAGGTTCGGATTCCGGCAGGTGCTTGATCATTTGATCGAGCACGACCTCCAATGCGCTTCCTCGCAAAGCGGATATGGGCACAATCTCCTGCCAGTCATATTCGTTGCGGTACGAATCGATCAGTGGCAGCAGGGCCGACTTGTCTTCAAGTTTGTCGATCTTATTGAGCAAGAGTAGCGCCGGTTTGCCTGACTCTTGGACCAGATCCAAAACGAATCGATCCCCATTGCCAGTCTTCACCGAAGCATCGCGAATCAAACAGACCAGGTCTACGCCCAGCAGTGCATCCTGCACCGTAGACATCATCCTGCGATTCATCTCATAACCGGGTTTGTGAACACCGGGTGTATCCACCAGGACTATCTGACCATCGAGTCGGGTGATGACGCCCTGAATCCGGAAGCGAGTGGTCTGTGGCTTGTTAGAAACAGCCGCAAGCTTTTGGCCCACCAGCCGATTGAGCAGGGTTGACTTGCCGGCGTTGGTCCATAGGTTGAGTGCCTACGCGTTACCGTCATAGGTGAAGCTTCGATGTAAGTTATGAGCGACTGCTTCGCCACTCGGCGTCATGACGACTGATTTCGTCGAGTGCTTGCTGCAGCTCCGCACACTTCGCTAACAACTCCGTTTCATCCGCATCCGGAGAGACATGAATTGGCTCAGCAATGTCTACCCGAGCACGCGCAAATGGTCGGGGCACCTGAAACTGGTCCCAACTCTTCCGGGCTGACCAGAAACTGGAAGCCGTAATGGTGAATGGGAGGATCGGCTGCCCGGTCTTCTTCGAAAGCAGCACTGCTCCCATCTTAGCCACATACCTCGGGCCCCGGGGGCCGTCGATCGTGAAAGCCGTGGGGCAACCGGCTCGCATCAGTCGGGCCATCTCAACTATTGCTCCAACGCCGCCGCGTGTACTCGAACCGCGCGCCGCGCCATAGCCGAATCTTTGTATGAACCGCGCGATGTACTCGCCATCGAAACTCTGCGAGGTCATCACGACGATGCGCCGGCACCGCCAAAAGTACGTCGCTAGAAACACACGGTTGTGCCAGAAGGTATAGATGGGTAAACCGCCATCGCGGGAGGCAGCTTCCCAGTTTTCCCACCCCTTAACTTCAAACCTTACCGTCAGTCCGATCAGTTTAATGAGAACAAAGAAACCGAGGTCTGCCGCCCTAATCAAAAAGCGCTTCTTCAGCGGATAAGCTGAAAGGTCAGCAAAAGTATAAGCGCGTTCGACCGTTTCCTGATTGCGGCGCGCACCCTTGAATCGTTGCTCGGCGGAAGCTTGCATAAAAACTCTGGTGGAACCGGGAGGAGTATAGCGAAAGCCTGACGAACCGATAAGGGCAGGCCGAAAGCAGGAGGCAGATGGTTGACAAGGTAGGCGCATTATCGCGTAAGGTAACTTTCCCCAGTTGAAATTCTAACCGAGCTGGATACATACGATTTGCAAATACGGAAACATTGCTGCGCTCTTGGTCTGATGACGAAGGCGCCCCTCGTAGGAGCGGTCAAGACTCGGCTGGTGCCGCCACTGACTCCCGAAGAGGCGGCAAATCTTCACGTCTGCTTTCTGCGCGATATGTCAGCGAGCATCGCCGAGGTTGTGGTCAGGAATTGCGCCGAAGGCCTTATTGTCTACACTCCGGTCGGTGCAGAACCTGCGTTTGATGGAATATTTCCTCCCGGATTCAAGCTCCTGAGGCAGCGTGGCGAATCTCTTGGGGATCGACTCTGCAACGCGACCGAGGATCTACTGGGGCAAGGATACAGTTCCTTATGCCTGGCGAACTCTGACAGTCCTACACTTCCCGGACGCCTTTTTGATTTAGCTATCGAATCCCTGTCGCGTGATGGCGATCGGGTTGTCCTTGGCGCTGCAGTCGATGGCGGCTATTACCTGATCGGCCTCAAGAATGTCCATTCCAGACTGTTTGACCGAATTGCCTGGAGTACGAGCGAGGTTCTAGCTCACACTATCGAGCGGGCTGCCGAGATCGGGCTTGAGGTCGAGCTGCTTCCTCTCTGGTACGATGTTGACGACGGCGCGACACTCAATCGACTTTGCGAAGAGTTGTTCTTGTCGCGTCGGCGGGACGGTAATTACCCCGCGCCGCACACGCGAGAATACCTTGCTACACTCATCGAATCACGGCGCATATTCCCGGAGCTGGCCGGACGTACCACGATCTAATGGAAGCACCGTTTCCTACGTATGGGACGGTCGCGTACAGGCTGCGGGCATCAATCCCTACCGCTATATTCCCGCCGATCCAGCATTGGCCCAGCTTCGTGATGACAAGATTTATCCAAAGATTAACCGCCGCGATTATGCACAGACAATCTATCCTCCAGCCGCCCAGGCGGTCTATTTTTTGACGACTCGCATAAGCGAATCCGTGACGTGGATGAAGGCAACGATGTTGGCCTTTGAGGCCGTCGCGATCTGGGCGCTCGTTCAGTTACTCGCTTCATTCGGTTTGTCGCGAGAGCGCGTTATGATTTACGCATGGCATCCTTTGATCGTTTGGGAGTTTGCAGGCAGCGGTCATGTCGATGCTGTGGCCATAGCATTAATCACGCTTGCGTTATTGGCACGACGCCGAAACGCTGAAGCCTTGGTCGGAATCACACTGGCCTGCGCCACTCTGGTAAAGCTCTTCCCTCTAGTCCTGTTTCCGGCGCTTTACAAACGCTGGAGCTGGAAGATGCCGTTGGCGTTTGCAATCACGGTTGTGGTTGCCTACTTACCCTATCTGAGCGTTGGCCCCCTCTCGGTGCTGGGATTTTTGCCTGGCTACGTAACGGAACAAGGTCTGGCGAGCGGCGAGCAATTCTATATCTTGAGCTTGGCGCGTAAGCTTGTCGGCGGCGCCAGCGTTCCCACCACAGCATTCCTGATCTTCGCTCTCATGACTATGACCAGTATTTCCGCCTGGTCACTTTTCAAGGACGAGCACCATGTTCAAAGCTACTTTAAGGGGGCCTGCGTCCTTGCAACCGTTGTTATCGTGCTCTTCGCGCCACACTTCTCCTGGTACTTTGCGTGGCTCGTCCCGTTTCTGTGCTTTGTGCCACCGCCATCGCTGTTCTATCTTACTGCCGCGAGTTTTGTTCTTTACCGGAGCTGGCTGGGCGACAAGCCTGAACAGATGTTTTGGTTGAACACCGCCATCTATCTGCCCTTCGCAATGCTCCTTGCGATCGAACTACTGGCGCGCAGTCTGCGCCTCCAATTGACGAGGCAAACTCAAAAGGAAGCTTCGCTTTAGGTAGCGGAATCGACGGATTGTGATTACTTGGATAGAAGCATGCGAGCACTGGTAACAGGTGGAGCCGGACTGATTGGATCACACATCGCTGACCTGTTGATTCGGGAAGGCTGGTTCGTACGCATTCTCGACAATCTTGAGCCGCAAACCCATCGGAACGGTAAGCCTTCCTGGATACCTGTTACAGGTGAGTTCGTTGAGGCCGACATTCGCGATCGGACAACCATAACCGCGGCGTTGCGCGATATCGATGTTGTCTTTCATGAAGCCGCCTATGGCGGGTACATGCCAGAAATCGGCAAGTTTGTTGAAGTCAACAGCTTTGGCACTGCCCAGATGCTCGAGATCATTCGCGATGAATCTTTGCCTGTGAAGAAGGTAGTGGTCGCGTCCTCGCAAGCCGTTTACAGCGAAGGTGCAGCAAGTTGTCCCCAACACGGGCTGGTCTTTCCCAAAGTCCGCGGGGTCGAACAACTCAGTTCCGGAGACTTCTCAGTCCACTGCCCGCAATGTGGCTCAGAGACTACTTCCGCACCGACGCCTGAAGAGGCTCCGATTGGCGGGGAAACGGTGTATGCCATTACGAAAGTCGATCAAGAGCGTCTCGTCCTGTCGTGGGCGCGGCAGACGGGCATTCCGGCAGTTGCGTTGCGCTACTCATGCACTTATGGCCCACGCCAGTCGATCTTCAATCCGTATACGGGCGTCATCGCCATCTTCTGCACCAGGCTATTAAACAATCAGGCACCCCTAATGTACGAGGATGGCTATCAGACTCGCGATCTCTGCTTTGTCGAAGACATCGCCCGAGCAAACCTGCTCGCGGCCACGACAGGCAAGCTCGACGGACTGGCCGTTAATGTCGGCAGCGGCAAAGCCGCAACTATTCGCGAAGTCGCCCGACTGATCTCCGATGCTCTGAACATTCATATCGAACCAACGACTCCAGGCGAGTTTCGTCCTGGTGAGATGCGTCACCTGATCTCGGACATGCGTACCGTAAGAACTAACAATGACTCTGATGCGCTTCTTCTTGAGCCTGGGGCTAATTGCCGCCTTCACAGTTTTCGCGGGCTGCAAATCCGGCGGTTCTGACCCATCAAGACCCACTCTGCGCCTAAGCATGATTCCCACTAACGATCCCGGAAAGATGCTGCGCGACAGCGACCCGCTGGTTTCTTATCTGGAACAGGAAACCGGAGCAAGAGTCCAGATGACCATCCCCACCAACTATGCGGCGGTCGTCGAAGCAATCGCCAATGACCAGGTGGACCTTGCTTATCTCGGTGGCTTCACTTACGTCCAGGCTGCGAGGCGAGCGGGGGTGATTCCGTTGGTGCAGCGCGATCAAGATCAGAACTTTCACAGCCTGTTTATCACGCATCCCGATTCCGGCATCAAAGGTCTCAACGATCTCAAGGGACACTCGTTTGCTTTCGGTGACGTCAACTCGACGTCGGGCCATCTCATGCCAGAGTACTTTATGCGTCAGGCGAATGTTGATCCCGAACTCATAAGCAGAGCGGTTTATACAGGAGGACACGATGCCACGGCGCTTGCTGTTGCCAACCGGAAAGTCGATGCCGGGGCGTTGGATGAGACTGTCTATCAAAAGATGATGAAAGACGGCAAACTCGATCCGGCGAAAGCCACGGTGTTCTATACCACGCCACCTTATTTTGATTATGTTTGGGCTGCACGAAAGGGGCTCGATCCAAAACTCGCAGAAGCTTTCGCGTCGGCTTTCCTGAAACTTGGCGCTAACAACCCTGAGGACAAGTCAATTCTCGAGTTCCTCCGAGCGACCAAATATGTTCATGCGAATGACAGCGATTACGATAAGTTGCGCCAAGCGGCCAGGGATGCAGGGATGTTAAAGTGATCTACTCACTTAAGGACGTTTGCAAGAGTTACGGCACACGCAACGGCGCAGTGCGGGCTCTGGACAGTCTCACCTTCGACGTGCAGAAAGGTGAGCGTGTTGCCCTGCTTGGGCCATCAGGAGCGGGCAAGACTACGCTCTTTCGTCTGTTTAATGCGACATTGCGGCCTAGCAGCGGAAGCTTGAGATTTGACGGGCGAGATCTTACATCCTGCGCTTACTGAAACAGTAGGCTTGCTGTTAATTAACCTCGTCACTAACGGAAAACGCACATTGGTAGCCACTATGCATGACGTCGAGTTGGCGCTGCGTCTTTTCCCGCGCATCATTGGCATCCGACACGGACACATTGTTTTCGATAAACCCGCTGTCAGAGTGGATCGTGAAGCGATCAGAGCTCTCTACGCAGGAGAGCAAGTAACAAATGCCGCGCGTCTTGATTCTGAGAATTCCGAAGCAGCAAAGAATGAATCCAGCCGTGAACCAAGCTGCGCACGTTAGCGAGCAATACTGGCGCCAGAAGAGCGGTCTAAAGCTCAAGCGGCTTCTCTCGTGGACAACAATTGTCCTTGCGCTCGTCTTTTCCTGGCGTGCTGCCGAAATTCGTCCGACTGCGTTTTTCGAACCAAGTGCTGTGGCTTCAGTCATAGCATTCCTTCGAGGCCTTTTTCCTCCGGATCTTTCTCCATCATTTTTACGTGTAGTAGGCGCCGCTGCTTTACAGACATTGGCGATCTCAATTGCCGGTACGGCGCTCTCAATCGTCATCGGCATGCCTTTGGGAATGTTGGCGACTCCGACATTGTGGCAGCGCGGCGTTCTGGTCGCGGGAGAGCGCCCTGGAGCCAGCAAGCTTTTGCTGACCGGCTTGAGTCGGGCCACGCGTGCATTTCTTGGGCTTTTGCGGGCCATTCCTGATCTGGTCTGGGGCTTGTTGTTTGTCGTAGCAGTTGGGCTAGGTTCGCTTGCAGGCACGCTCGCTTTGGCTGTCAGTTATGCAGGTGTATTGGGACGGGTCTATGCAGATGTTTTTGAGGATGTAGACCAGCATGCTCTTGAAGCAATCCATGCAACTGGCGCAACTCGAACGCAGGTTTTTCTATTCGCGGTTTGGCCCCAGGCGGCCGCGAGTATTACCGCCTACACACTGTACTCCTTCGAATGCTGCGTTCGGGCCGCTTCCGTGTTGGGTTTCATAGGAGCGGGCGGTATCGGATATGAAATCAACATCTCAATGCGCCTGTTTGAATACGGACAGGTCTTGACGCTTATCGCAATGCTCGTGGGGCTGGTGGCTGCAACCGATGGGGCAAGCCGTTTCATACGCCGACGGTGGCACGCTAATGCCCCGGCGGGCTCACTTGCCCACCAAAGGGTTGAAGACGAAGAGAACTCGCGACCAAACCGTACGTTTACATCGCAAGTAAAGAGACGCGGGGCACCGGTGGTTCTTGCTATCATAATTGCAGTCAGCTTTTACTTTGTCGGACTTTTGGATTTGGCCACTGCCGATTCCGGAGTGCTCACCCGTTCAGCCCGGTTCGTCACAAAGATGTTTCCGCCCGAGCTGGATCCAGTCTTCTTGCGTTCGCTGACGCTACCCTTAGTTCAGACGATCGGGATCTCCGTGATGGGCACATTGGTCGGTGTTTTAGTTGGCGCGGCCTTGGCTTTACCGGCCACGTCAACGGTGGTACTTGGTGAAGACGACGAGAGTGGTAGACGTTTCTTTCTCAAGCGGTCGGCAAGGAGAGTTGTCTATTATTCGGCACGCCTTTTTGTAAACATTCTGCGTTCCATACCCGAACTCATCTGGGTCCTTGTGTGTGTACTGGCCGTAGGGCTTGGGCCATTTGCGGGCACTCTTGCGATCGGCCTCCATACCGGAGGCGTGCTGGGCAAGCTCTATGCGGAGACACTTGAGGAGGTACCAGCCAGGCCCATCGAAGCCTTGCGCGCAGCAGGCGCGCGGCCGCCTGCAGATACTGCTCTGGGGCGTTTGGCCGCAGGCCAGGGCCATGCTTGTGAGCTATACCGTTTTGCGCTGGGACTTCAATTTGCGGGTTGCGACGGTGCTCGGCCTGGTTGGCGGCGGCGGGTTGGGCCAATCGATCTACAACAACGTACAGTTAGGGTTTTATCCGAGAGTGTCAACTCTGATCGCGATCATCTATATTCTGGTTCTTGTGACGAACTGGCTCGGCGACAAGTTGCGTCCTCAGCGCGTTGCTCTTTGAGGACAATTGAGGGGTTTTACAAAGCCGCGCATCCCTGCCGCAAGAGGGGTCGCCCAATTGAGATGAATTCCGCACAGAGAAAACTTTCAACAGAAGAGCTGGTCGAAGCGCTGGAGGAGGCACGCGCGCGCACGCTGGAGCTGATCGCCGACCTTACCGACAAGCAATTGATGGGTCCGCGCTTGCAGATTGTGAATCCGCTCCGCTGGGAGGTTGGCCATGTCGCATGGTTTCAGGAGTTCTGGGTGTTGCGGCACCTCGGTGGGCAGCCGCCGATTCTGCAACACGGCGACGAGCTTTACGATTCAGCGCGGGTCGCCCACGGCACTCGCTGGGACCTGCCTTTGCTAACGATGGACGAAACCCTCGCTTATATGCGGCAGACTCTTGAGCGGATAATTGAGCAGACCAGCCGTGACGTCGTGTTCTTGAAAGATGCTGAAGGCTACGATGAGGATTACTTTCTGAATCTGGTGTTGTTGCACGAGCAGATGCACGACGAAGCAATCACTTACTCGCGCCAAACCCTCAACTATTCCCCGCCCGGTATTAGTGTTGCGGTAGTGCAAGATGACCACGACGCAGTATTTGAGAAGGGGCGGCTGGCGGAACAAAGCGCAACGCTCACTCAGGCCGAGAGTTTGAATTGCGCGACAGGTGACGCGCAGATCCCCGGCGGCAGGTTCATCCTCGGAAGCGGCCCCGATGAAGGCTTTGTCTTTGATAACGAGCAGTGGGCTCACGAGGTTGAGATTGCACCTTTTGCGATCTCAAAGAC
>JAIVJP010000095.1:3937-7598 GCA_020199975.1 Acidobacteriota bacterium | reverse complement strand
ATCCATAGCTGAAGGTCAGATTCGGCCGCACGCGCCAATCGTCCTGCGCGTAGATCCCGAAATCTACCTGACTAACGCTCGCCTCAGGATTGCCGGCGGAGATATTGAACTGGGAGGCGCCGCCACCAAGTGCGCGAGTCTGAAGCGGTGTCAGCCCCAACCGCTGGCCAAGGAGTGTCCGCCGGTATCGCTCGAGGCTGTCTACAAAGATTGGAGACGCACCCGGTATTGGTTGATTGTTGGCATCCAGCGCTGGAACCAGTCCGCCGGTAAAGGTGAAGCTTCCGCCAAAGTTATTTGGATTGATGTCAGTGATGCTCCCTCCACGAACGCGTGCGCCGAACTTCAGCGCGTGAGTTCCTCTCTGCCAGGCCAGAAAGTTCTGCAATTCCCAACGCTGGTCTGTATTCAGCACCTCGCCCACTTGCGAGCCGCCGCTGGTGAAGGCGCTGCTGACATTGAGGGTAAGCTGCGAAATGTCGCCGAAGGTCTCTGAGCGCTGCCGCGTGTACTGAAACCGAGTCTCGTTGATCATCGCCGGATTAAGCACGGCTGTCTCGGTGAGCTGAAAAGTGTGCTGGTTGAAGGCAGTGTCAAAGGCCCGTTCAGGTAATGAAAACCCTCCGATTCCAGCGGTTTCTGTTCGCGTACTGAAGCTGTAGCGGGCAATGAGGGTGTTGTTTGAGTTTAGCTGAAAGTCCAGGCGCGGACTGAAGGTCGTATTGCGGCGCGGCACGACAACGCCAAAACCGAGATTAAGCGGGTTTAGGTTGACATCAAGAACTCTCGCTTTTACAAGTTCGTTGTCATCGGTCTCGCGCCGCTCGAAATCGACAAAGAACGAGGCTTTCTTTTCGACCAGCGGGCCACCCAGGTTTCCGCCATACTGTCGCACCTGAAACGGAGAGCGTTTCGGAGAGCTGACGGCGAAGGGATGCCGCGAATTAAGACTCTCATCCTGGAAGTTAAAGAAAGAACTGCCGCGCATCTTGTCAGTGCCGGGTCGCGTGAGAATGTCGATTCGGCCCGAGGGCTGATCGTTCTCCGCTGCAAACGGATTCTGATTAATGCGAATCTCCCGGATCGAGTCCTTGGGCGGCAGGCGTCCCCCCGAGAATCCGTCAATGAAGATCTGACCTCCATTAGGACCAACTGATGGCCCGGCGAGAGCTTGCAAAGCGGCGGCGAGTTCGTCCGGGTCGTCGGGCAACGCGTCCAAGTCTTTGCCGGTGATCAGCGTTTGATTGGCGTTGTTGCTGGCATCAGTGCTTATCGGTGTTTCCGCCGCCACCGTCACCTTTTGCTCTTCAATCGTGACTTTCAGCGTGAGATCCAAAGACTGGCGCCGGCCGGGAGCCAGATCAACCTCGGTCTGGTCCGAGGGGGCAAATCCCGGCGCGGCCGCCAGCACAAAATATTTGCCCGGAGCCAGTCCACCTAACGCGTAAACACCCTCGCCATTAGTGACTGCGGTTTTTGCGGTGCCGCTCGCATCGATGACAGTGATGGTGGCCCCTACGATCGAAGCACCTAACTCGTCCTTAACGACGCCGCGCAACGTCCCCCTGGACTGCTGAGCAAAGACACTAACTGCTGATAAGAAAACGACAAGACCGATGAATAAGCTCTGGCGTAAATGTTTCATGATTAGACTCGGGGAAAGCTTCTAACTACTCGGTGGCTTTGGTATAAGCTCGGGTATAGGCTCGCGAAAACAGACTCATGGCAAGCCGATACCAAACTGTGGGATTCCTGACCCTAAACCCGCAGCGGGATTGGGCGCTGATTGTCCACCGGGCTGCTGCTGTTGTCTCGCGGCCATCATGTTAAGGAGTGTGTCCTTCATACCCCCACCACCGCCGGCACGAATCCCGTCGCCGCCTGGGCCAGTACTCCCGCCGGCCGCTGGTTGTGGCCGACCGCCGCTCGGACCTTGTGCTGGCGCTCCGGGCTGCCCTGTTGGAGGGCCGCCTGGTCCCCCGACAGGTCCCCGACCAAACATCATCATTTCACCCGCTGCCGGAAACTTGCGTAGGACTGCGTCTTGCTTGACCACGACAGTGAGCTGCTGCTTTGTTTGTAGATCGTTGACTTTGACCTCACCCGTTGCTGCGTCAACTACTGTTACAGTGCCCGCTACAGTACGAAACGAACCCGTGACGACCTTCTCAGCCGTGAACCGGGTGCCATCCGTGCTGCGCTCCCCCAGCGCTCGAAGCTGATCGCCAACCTTTACCTCGCTTACAGTTGACGGTTTTGCGTCGCTGAATTTTATGGAATCCGGCGCGTAGCGTCGCATATCCACTTTGTCGTCTACAGGAATAATTACCGGCCGTGTCCCGGCCATCGAGCGTGTTGAGATCGAAATCTGCTTTTTCTCGGGATTAACCGCGGCAACCACCCCAAGGATTCCACGTCTGCGCCACTCAGCACGTTCTGCCTCCTGCTTCTTTGCGATGTCCGCCTTGTTCATGACGATCAAAGCGGCAGCCGGAACAGATTTCTGGTCGTCTGAAACCTTGCCTCTAGCCCAAACGCGATCACCCTCCGCCACGTCAGCCAAAGCAATCTTCGTGGCGTTGGCCAGCGTCGTCTCGCCGGGCGCGAGCCGCATGTATACCGTCTTGTCGGTCACCGTTACGGTAACCACTGACCCAACGTCAGTCTTGAGGATAAGTTGGCTGGAGCTCGGATCAATCGCCTTCACCTCACCGATTGCGGAATTGGGAGTTATTCCTTTGTCGGCCTGCTGGGAGGCCGGGGTGGCTTGAGGCGTTTGAGCGTATGCGCCGGCAGTTCCTGTAAGCAAAGCCAGCGCGATCGCAAGAAAATGCGCTCTCATTATCTCCCCCTCTTCTTTTAGCAGAACACCGCGGACGGCTGAATTATGACAAACACAAAGACTCCAGCGTTAAATATGGAGCAAAAGCCCTCATCTTTTTGTTACGCAAGAGGCGCAGCGAATGTTCTGAATATGTCCCTTAACAGGATAACCCCGAGCATCTTTCCCAATTGATTTCACTTCTCCTATTCCGGAAAGTTGCGCAAATATCCCCTTCCTGGTACGCACCAGGCTTTGGATGCAGGGAGAGAGGGGTTTGTCTAAAGTTCTTTAAGGGCGAGAACTGATCAAATTCGGTTGGGATCGCCCCCAACCAATACGATATCGCGCGGTGAGGGCCAGACCGAGGCTGGTGACGATCATGACAGCAACGACGAAGGGCCAAATAAAAGGCAGTGACGAAAGGGCTATCCAAAACGAGGTTCCAAGCAGCAGCGCAACGGACTCGGAATTCCTACCAATGGGCAGAAACTTGCGCTGCAACCAGCGCCCGGTAGCAGCATAAATGACAACCCGCCCAAAAAGGCCGGCAACCACGATCAATAAGAGGGCCAGCAACCCAATGAGTGCGCTAAGGGCTGTGGGGAAATAGTGAAGACTGAATGGTACCCCAGCCCCGATTACCGCGGCGGCAACAAATCCAATTATCGCCACGCGTACCGTAGTTAGTTGGAGTCGTGCTATTCCCTGGCTTATCGTTCCGGGCATTGCCGCCGTTAGAGCGAGCGACACAACAAACCAAAATAGGACGGCCAGGATGCGCAAACCTACATAGCGCGCAGACCAGTGCGGCGTAACCATTTCTGTTGGATTCCGCAT
>JAIVJP010000095.1:0-3791 GCA_020199975.1 Acidobacteriota bacterium | reverse complement strand
CCCCGCCAATTCGTGATCCTTCGAGCTGGATGACTGAGCCACCAATCGCGGCCACATCGCCCTCTACTGTGCCCTGAACGATGACGTCGCCTCCCAACGCAATCGCTCCATTCTTGACGGTCCCACTGATCTTTATTGAGCGGCCCAAGCCATATGCTATGGTGTCACTCACACCCTCAACCAGATAAGGACCATCGGCCGGCGAACTCGTGGCTACCTGGGCTTGAATTGCGACGAACATGCTCAAGACCAAAAGCAACAGGCCGCCGGCCCGAGAAAGGCGGTGTCCCCAGCGGGGCAGCGCGGGGTCCCCGGCCGAGCATCTCGGCTGGGGTGCCATACCCGCTGCGGTACTCATTAGCTGGATCAGGACCGGGGTCCCCCAGTGGGCTTCGCGCTTGGGGTGATGGAATGGGTCGTAGGGGTTATGTAACACCAAGTCGTTCACAGTTAATGCTGAAGTTATCCCCATGTAATACGACTCACTACTCGGAAAGGCGCATCTCGTGATGTCTGTGATAGCTGGAGATCAGGAGTGAGAGCAACACGACGCCAAGAGCTAGCAAAAGCGCGGCTAAACCAGCGAACGGCGACTCGGGAATAAGACCTCCGCTGATAACTCGCGAAATTACCGTCAGGCCGACGGCAGCATCGTACAGCGTCGTCCAAAGCAACCCAAAGATTCCGACAATCTGATTGGCTACTGTCCGACCACTGAAAAACACCGCTTTGCTCGCAGCCGCACCAAGCATGGCAAACGATGCGAGCGCGAGAATCAGACAGAACCGAAACGCCCGCCTATGTTCGCTGCCATCACGAACGCCTCTCATATCGCTTTCGGCGCGGGCCGCAACAATCTGGGCGAAGTTGCGGGGCACTGGAAGATCAGGAGCCAGCGTGAGGGTAGCGTCGAGTTCGCGCATGAATATTCGCTGCGCGTTTAGCTCGGCACTGCACACTCGGCATTCCAACAAGTGCTGTTCGAAAAGCGCGCCCGCAGACGCGTCGAGCTCGCCGTCAAGGTAAGCGGCGATCAGTTCTCCCTGACACCGATGATTGCCATTATCGATCAACATAGCCGATCACATGCTCGTAATGCCACGGCCGATAAACTGCTGCCTCATCATTTCACGCGCTCTGAACAATCGGTTCTTAACTGTTCCCAGCGGCAACCCCGTGACTTCGACGATTTCCTCATACGTGAGATCCTGGGAATGACGCAACACAATCAATTCCCGGTAAGCGTTTGGAAGCGATCGGACCACGGCTTCGATCTCCAGCCTCCGTTCTTTTCGCTCACTCTCCTGCTCCGGGCTCAGGCTGCCACTCTCGATCGGCAGTTCGTATTGATCACCCTCTATCCCGCTGCTCAGAGATCGCTCGCGTCCAGCGTTTCGCCGCACGTGATCGACTGCCGAATTGTGTGCGATCTTGTAAATCCACGTTGAGAACTTGAATTCGGAACGGTAACGCGCTAGCGAACCGTAGACCTTGATGAAAATGTCTTGAGTTACGTCGAGAGCCGCTTCATAATCGCCCACCATCCGGTAGACATAGGCTGAAATCGGGCGCTGATATCGCCTAACGAGCTCCTCGAAACTGCCTTCAACACCGGTGGTGGCCGTGGCCACTAAATCACGGTCGGTAGCGTCTTTCCAAAGGGTAGCGGATGCAATCATGCTCATGATGCTCGGGTGTTACGCTTGGAGAACGAGGAATGTTTCAGGACTCCTGACTCCCGACTCCTGACTCCCGAACTCCCGCCTCTTTCCGCTACAACGACAGCGCGGCCAGCCCTGCGGGAGCTGCGATGGCGTCAAAGCTTAAGTCTCTAGTGGGAAGATGCAGGCCGAGGTCTTCCGCTTCTAGTGCGCGAAGGTCCCCTCCCAGCGTTTCGTTAACGATTTCGCTGGCTCGGGCTTTGCTGAACCCATTGCCGGTGACCAGCAGACCAGACAACATTTGGCTGGCCTCGGTGGCGTTCGCGGCACGGCGATCACGGTAGAAAAGTAACAGCCGGTAAAACTCGTCTTCCCGTTCCTCTTCCGCACAGAGGATACTGCGCAAGATTATTGGCTGTTTGTCCCGAAACACCATGGCAGTGAATCCCTCTTCTGAAGAGCTGACGAGTAGCGTGTCACCTCTAAATCCGTTGCCCGTCAGCCACTGGGCTTCACCGAGATGGCGTGGAAGAATCAGCCCGGCGCGCCAGCCAAGGGTGCGGAAGATGTTCTCATATTCTTCAAGCACCGCCACTCTCGTGGCGACAACCAGGTAGCGATCTCTTCCCTGCGGATCTTTCAGAAGTGCTTCCCGCGAGACCGAAAGCTCATCCAGCGGGACACCAAAGCCACGATCCATCTTCCATGCCAGGACTTCTTCCAACTCGCGCGGAGAGCCCGGACGAGTCTCAAGCGTCATGATCAAGGTGCGCGTAGTGGCTCCCGGCAATGTGATTGACCATCTTTTTTGCCGGAGCAAACCGGCACTCGTCGCTAACTGAGAGAGGGCAGCCGCTAGTTCCGACGGATCGGGAACGTTGGGTTGATCGAAGCCTGGTTGTATCAGCGACTCTCCCAAGCTAATGGTGGCAGCACGACGCAAACTATATCCCTTGCCACGACCGCGATCGACTTCAACAATTGAGGCTATTCCCTTTTCAAGACCCAGCGCGGTCGATGGGTACCAGGGCCTGACTAGTTTTGAGAGTACGTTAGGCATCTTTTGGCATTGCCAATTGCCGATTTCCAATTGCCGATTGGAAGAAGGCTTGTGGCGATATTTTCCCAGCTGCTTGGGTTAACTTAATCGAAAAGGGAAACAGCCAATTGGCAATCGGCAATTGGAAATCGGCAATGCTCACCATTCGGAGTACGGCGTACCTTCGGATGAGACATCGGACGAGGCGCTGTGCACGTTAATGACCCCCTGTTCGCCGGAGGTGGTGTTTGGATCTTCTCCCGTAATTACCGTCCAGTCTTTCTGGCCAGTGAAGGGGTCGACCGGTAGCTCGCGCATGTAATTCTCGGTAACGAGATCTTCCAATGATTGAGGTAGCTTCCCTTTATCTGCCGCGTACTGATCAAGCAAAGAGCGCATCTTGTGAAGATCATCACGCAACACTGCCTCACGCGCATGCATAATGGTTCTGCGATACTGAGGCAGAGCGATCGCCGCGAGGATAATGATGATCGAAATCACGATCATCAATTCCAGCAGAGTGAAACCGCGGAAAGCAGGAGGCAGTCGGCAGTCGGCAGTAGGCAGCAATTTATAACTGCGACTTTCTACGCTCTGCGTTTTGTTTTCTGCCTCCAGCATTTCACCAGTCACTGTACTTCTCTCCATTGAGCGCTGTTTCTTTCGATTTCGAGCGTACGTCGAAGACGTTCTCACCACCCCATGACTCCGCATCAGAGGCGTCGTAGCACGAGCGCACATCCCACTCGGCTTTGCCGGTCATAGGATCGACCGGGATGGCGCGCAAGTAGACCTTCTTCTTTGTCGACAGTTCTGGATTTCCCACCTCTGTCGCTTTCACGTCCCGGTCACCGCGACCACCCAAATTGCCGCCGCGCGGAGTAACATTCACGCCGTCAACCAGAGTTTGAAGGTCCGGAGGAAATCGATCCGGATTATCCACTCCGAAAATGGTGCAGTCGGAGATTGCTACCTTGCTGCGCGGGTCGATAATAGGACTGTTCTGCCCCTGGCCTTGAGGCGGCGCCACACTCCCTGTGCAAATCATCCCCACGGTATCGCGGTGAAACTCATCGATAGCGATGCGCATC
>JAIVJP010000380.1 GCA_020199975.1 Acidobacteriota bacterium | reverse complement strand
GCGGGGAAGGTCGCCGAAGCTCCCTTTGTGGAGACGGTAGACGAAATACCCAGTGCCGTTGAATTCGGTGGAAAGGAAGAATGCGCCAGACGAATTCACCCGTTGGCGGTCGACGCAGGCCGCGTTGCCACCGCAGCTCGTAATTTCGTTGACCCAGAAGGTAAAACCGCTCTGGTCCGGCATACGGCTTAGGAAGTCAACATACTGCTGGAAGACGAAGAAATCGGCGTCATTGATGGTAATGGGTGTGTTCGTCCCCGGCCGCAGACGCAGAGGCTTAACTCTGATATCTCCGTAAAATAGCTCGGAGGGAAGATTGGGAACCTCTGTAACTATCCTTAGCGTCGGGGGCCCTTGGGCCAATACACTCAAGCCACTCAGGCTGATCACTAAAACGGCAATGGCAATTCTCATCTTATTGCTCCTGACAAAGATTTAAGCTAAGGAAAAGCGACAAGAGGGTTCGTCTATCATGAGCCTTAGACGCACCAACAAGGTTTAAAGTCTAACTCCTCCGGCCATGTAGGTCAATAGGGATCCCGCCCAGGCAAGACTTTAATCGAAAACTATCGACTCTTGATGACTAAACCGATGTAAGGTTGTCCGATACTCGGAGCAAAAGGTATACAAAACATGCGGATCGGGCTCGATGGTATACCGCTGACGGCGCTTAAAACCGGCGTCGGACACTACACTTTTGAACTTGCTTGCTCCCTGGCCGGGATCGCTCCTGAAAGCAATTTTGAGGTAGTTTACCCTTCGAACCTCCCACCCGTAGCCATCACCGAACAGGACGCCTCGCTATCGCTTCCTGCCAACCTAAAAATCAAGCGGGTCCGGGTTGGCCCATTGGGCCGGTACTGGTGGTCTACGGGGTTGCCACGCTACGTTCGTAGCGCCGGCATCGAGCTCTTCCACGGCACAAACTTCGACGTGCCTCCCTGGCGGCAGTGCGCGACGGTGCTTACGATCCACGACCTCTCGCACCTGATTCACCCTGAGACGCACGAAACGCGTCGTGTCAACCGTTCCCGCCGCCGTCTCCCGCTGATGGCGCGGGCAGCCAACGCAGTGATTGTCCCCACTGAGAGCGTGCGGAACGAAGTCTTCGAGTACCTGGGACTTTCCGGCGATAAGGTATTTGCGGTGCCGGAAGCGGCGCGCACATGTTTCACTCCCATGGAGCTAGCAGAAACAGAAGTTGTGCGTCGCAGGCTGGGAATAGGAGACGACTTCCTACTGACGGTGGGAACGATTGAGCCGCGCAAAAACTTGCTGACGCTCGTTAGCGCTTTCGAAGAACTTGCTCGCCAGCCGCCGCTCGCTACTCTTCAACTGGTAATCGCCGGCAGCCGTGGCTGGCTCAGTGAACCTTTCTTCGCTGCTCTAGAGAGATCGCCCATGCGTCAGCGAATTATTCTTACCGAGTACCTTAACGACGAAGAACTGCGTGCTCTCTATTCTTCGTGCCGAGCGTTTGTCTATCCTTCCATTTACGAAGGCTTCGGTTTGCCACCACTCGAAGCGATGGCTTGTGGGGCGCCAGTTATTACCAGTCGTATCCCGGCACTCGAAGAAACGACGGGAGCTGCGGCAATCCTCGTTGAACCGACGAACGTTGAGGCGTTCGCAGCTGCGATCGCCGACCTGCTCGACAGTGATGATCTGCGTTCCAAACTTTCGGCTCTGGGGCGAAGCCGCGCCGGGGAGTTCACCTGGGAGCGTACTGCACGTCTCACGCTCGACGTTTATGAGAAAGCTCAAGCGAGATGGAGGCGACCGAACTAACACGAAATCTCGTCAGTGTCGTTTTCACCGCTTACCTCAAATCGAAGCACGAATGGCTCTGAGCCATGCTGCTCAAACCAGCAGACGTGCTGGTCGACGAGGTCAACTTTAAGCGTATAAGAACCGGGAAGTCGCGGCGCGACATAGCCGATCCTGATGTGCACCATTTCGCCTGGGGCGACTGCGGACGGGAGCGGTGGCTCGCCGTGGAATTCGGCGACCAGCGTCCCTCCATCATCAAAGATCCGGACTGCAGGCATTACGATGCCAGCGCGGACAGTCTGGCCGGGAAGCCAGAGCGTGTCGCCCGTATTCTCGACGTCGAGTGGAATCGTCAACGGCGCGCCAGGCTCGATCTGTTTGAGCGGAGTTGAGCGCAAAGAAAACCGCGCACGCAAGAGTCCGGGACTTCTACTGTCGGGCACCGTCGAGGCAAACGCGCCCTCGCAGACTTTTTTGCAAGTCAGGTAATGATAATCCGTCGCGAGCGTGGTGAGGGACAGGCGATCGCCTTCCAGCATCTCGCGCTCGAAGAGGCCGTTGACGCTGACGTAGTCACCCACCACGGCAAAGCCGTGTTCGTCGAGCAGCGAGCGCAAGTAGTCGTCGCTGAAAGGCGATTCAAGAGTTCCGTAATGCCGCATCACCTCGCATAACTCATCTTCCGTTGCGGAGCCGGCGTCGGGTTTCTGGCCCTCCAGAATAAAAAGCGATCCACCAATATTCAGCATCGCGGCGAGGTGGGAGAAGACTGCGCTCTCGTCTCCAAAATGATGCAGCGCGTCGTAGCAGATAAGGGCATCGAACTTTTGCGGCAGTGGCGCTGATTCGACGTCATGTTTTAGAAAACGACACTGTAGCGACGTCTCGTGGTCCACGTGGTAAGGAACGCGCTCGACGCGCTCACGGGCCATCTGAATGAGATCATCACTGATGTCAATCCCCAGGACCTTATAGCCAAGACGCGAGAAATATTCGCTGAGCCATCCCGATCCGCATCCGACATCCAGAATGCTTCCGCCCGCAGGCAACGCAAGCGCGACGGCGATGTTGGCGAAGTCGCAGAAGTGACGGTGCGTTTCCGCATCCATGCCGTCGCCGAGGTGCTTCACCGGCTTGTTCTTAAGGTTATAGAAAGGCTTTGTTCTGAGGTAATAGCTCCGCTCCGCGTCGAGCTTGCTCGGATACTCGATGGCTGCGCGTTTGTAATCAATGCCTTCGATTCTGGGTAGGCGTCCGCCGGCGTCCCGGCTCGGTGGCGCTCCTGCATCACCATTGCCCGTGACATGCGCATCGGACACCGCGCCCGGCTCGTCAGCAGTGCGGCCGGTTTGTAGAACGGTGGTTGTAGTTACAAACTTCTGGGCCGGTACTAGCAAGGCCACCTCGGAGGCGATGCCTCGCAGAAGCGAATCGTCGGTTGCCCGCATCCCGAGCCACGACATTTCATCTGAGACCTTATTGATAAGTTGTTTGCGCGAGCGATTCGCGATCACCGCACGGATGAAGTCCACATAACGCACGGCGCTCTGTTGGCCATCATGATCCGAGAGCACGTGACGACGCGCGTTCGCGCCGATGCGCAAGCGGAACTTCGTGTCCTCGATCAGCTTGCGCAAATAAGCCTGGAGCAGTGCCTCGGAGTAGTGGTCATGGTCGATCTTGACCACTGCGTCGTTAGGCAACTCAGCAAAAGCTCCTACGTTGGAGACGATCGCAGGCACGCTCGCCGCCATGATTCGATAAAGGCTGGCGGAGGTTTCGCCGACGGTGCGCTGGCGAAGATTTACGGCGATGTCGGTCTCCGAGATGTAGCGCTCAAACTCGGCCAGCGTGACATGACCCGTTATCTTCACGCGGTCGGACATGCCGCAGTCGCTAATGATTGCGCGTACATCGAAGTAAGAGTTCTCGGCGCCGACCAGGGTGTAGTGGAAGTCATACTCGTAGCGCAGCCGCGCGAGGGTGCGTAGCGTGAGCTCAATGCCTTTATCCGGAGTTACCAGGCCGAAAGAAGCGATCGACACG